>NZ_JAUAOA010000015.1 GCF_030542965.1 Azotosporobacter soli | reverse complement strand
CGTATAATTGCCCGCGTCACTGCCGCCGGTAATCGACATGCCGCTTACGTTCACGGTCTTATTCGCACCCGCATTTTTATCAACAAACGCGGCCGTTCCTCCAAGCGTCAGGTTGTCGCCGGCCAACCAGCCATCGTAGGTTACGTTGGCATTGGTTGTTCCGTTGTAAACTCGGTCAACTCCCGTTGCCGTTGCTGTCAATGACGCTTTGGCAATGTTGGCAGTCGTCGTGGTTGTACTGTTTGCCAGCGTATAGTTGCCCGCGTCACTACCGCCGGTGATCGACATGCCGCTTACATTCACGGTCTTATTCGCGCCCGCATTTTTATCGGCAAAGGCGGCCGTGCCGCTAAGCGTCAGGTTGTCGCCGGCCACCCAGCCGCCGTAACTCACGTTGGCATTGGTCGTTCCATTATAACCCCGGTCAATCCCTGTTGCCGTCGCCGTTAGCGACGCTTTGCTAATGTTGGCAGTCGTCGTAGCCGTGCTGTTGGCCAACGTATAGTTGCCCGCGTCACTGCCGCCGGTAATCGACATGCCGCTTACGTTCACGGTTTTATTCACACCCGCATTTTTATCGACAAACGCGGCCGTGCCGCCGAGCGTCAGGTTGTCGCCGGCCACCCAGCCAGCGTATGTTACGTTGGCATTGGTTGTTCCGTTATAACCCCGGTCAACTCCTGTTGCCGTTGCCGTCAGCGACGCTTTGGCAATGTTTGCGGTCGTCGTGGCCGTGCTGTTGGCCAGTGTATAGTTGCCTGCGTCGCTGCCGCCGGCAATCGACATGCCGCTTACGTTTACCGTCTTGTTATTGCCCGCATTTTTATCGACAAACGCGGCTGACCCGCTGATCGTCACGTTATCGCCGGCCAACCAGCCGCCGTAACTCACGTTGGCATTAGTTGTTCCGTTATAACCCCGGTCAATCCCCGTTGCCGTGACGGTTAGCAGTGCCGGCGTAATTTGCAGTGTACCGCTGGCAAAGACAAGGTCATACCCTTCTTGGTTCGAGTACAATCCGGTAGGCGTAATCGTATACGTACCGACGTTCTTCGTCGACCCGGTATAGCGCAGAGTTCCTAATAGCGTAACCGGCGTCGAATAGTCTACTCCATTGCTATCGTCGTAGAGCGAACCGTTATAGATCATCGTATTGTTCTTCGCCGTGATAACGACTGTCTGTTTTAAAAACGATCTGAGAATCGGGGAACTGGAACCGTCATAAAATTTCCAAATGCTTTGATCCCAGCCAGCAAAGGTCGATGCTGTTTGCATCTCGGCATTTGTCTTGCCGACCGCTCCCCCTGCACTACCAGTACCGAAGCCGTTTGCTCCGCCTGTAGTCGTATTCCAAAATGAATTGGAAATAAAGTTCATTTGAACTTCTCCCACAAATCCGCCCGCTGTTCCACCAGTAGCACTGCCGCTGCTGAAAGATTGCGTGACAGTACCACTGCTACGTCCGAGCAGTCCGCCTACCGTACTCCCGCTCGCATTGCCGGTGCTGTATGACTTGTCTACAAGTCCGCTGTTTTCACCGGCTAAGCCGCCGACATATTCTGTATTAGCCGCACTGATGTTACCCGTACTGTAACTGTTTTCAATGCTGCCGTGCGAATTGTTTCCAACCAGACCTCCGGCAAAGTCACCGTAGTCATTACTAGTTAGTGTACCTGTACTATAGCTGTTCTTAATTTCGCCAGTGCCAATCGCCATACCGTAATTTCTTCCGACTAGACCACCCATATCGCTGAATGAACTCATATTCAAGTTTACCGTACTGTAACAGTTAAGTATGCTGCCCTTATTATATCCAACCAGGCCACCGACGCGGTTCGCATTGCCGCTTATCGTGCCGCTGACGCCAAGATTGCGAAGAGTTCCTTCATTTTGCCCAAACAAGCCCGTATATGCACCGTACCCGGAAACTATTCCAATGTCAACCTTATGGCCCAGACCGTCGACCGTACCGGTAAACGACGCTCCTGAACCTCCTATAGCTCCCGTCACGCCGCTAATGTCATTGTTGAGTGCGAAGTAACCGCTCATCGCCATGCCGTTCCAGTCGGCCAGGTTATTAATCAGCGTGTACTGATTTCCGGCGATATATAGATTTCCGCTGCCGCCAAAATGGACGGAACCGCTTTTCCCCACCAACAAATTTCCGCTGGCCCCAGGCGTAAACGTCAGATTTCCCGTACCGTTATTGGCGATGGCTGCATTGACGTAAATATTTTTCAGCGCTTGAAACGTCAGCGAATGGGCGCTGTTCCAAGTGACCGCATCGTTTACGTAAACAGAGTCCGTCCCTCCGGCCTTTGTCGTGCCGTTGCCGCTTTGAATCACCATATCGGTCGTAAGAAGATTGGCAGAAAGAGCCGCTCCCGTCATGTTGCCGCCGGCCGCTGCAATAGTGAAGTCTTTGGGGTCGAGCAACCAGGTTCCTGTTTTGCCGCGTGCCGCGCTGGTGTCAACGCGCGCGCTGTCTCCAACGTTGAGCGTATCATGCCCTGACGTTTCGACGCTGCCGCCGCTGCCGTTCTCGGCACCGCCTCTGGCACTGATTTTCCCATCGAACGTAGTCTTGCCATCAGACCAGACCACCACTTTGCCGCCGTTGCCGTTGCTAACCGCATCCGCATGGATCGCCGCGCCTTTTTCCACCGTGGTTTCGATCGCTCTTTGCTCCGTACCACTGCCCTGGTAGTTTCCGCCGACAAGCGCCGTTCCGCCGCCCAGATCGCCGGAAACATTAATTTCCGAGCCTGCGGCCAGCAGAACCTTGTTGCCCAGCACTTTTACCTCGCCGCCGCTTTGCCCGGCGTCTTTGCCGCTTGCATCCAGCGTGCCGGAATTCATAGCTCCGCCGCTGCCGCCGTCCAGGACAATCAGGCCATTTTTGTTCATGATACTGCGGCCTCTAATAATACCGCTGTTGTTGACTACCGTCGAAGCCAACGCATCGGCCGTTCTGGCGCTGAGCAGTACTTTGCCGCCGTCAGCCTGAATCAGTCCGCCGTTACTGACGCTGGCGGACAAGGCAGCCTGGTCGACTGCCAAATGCAAGAATCCGTCATTCGCCAAATCCAACGTGACCGCCTTGCCGCCCGCCAGTACGACGCTGCCCTGGTTGGCAAGGATGACGCCCTGATTTTTTGCCTGCGCGCCAAGCAGAGCCACATAGCCGCCGCTGGCGGCGTTGATCGTTCCCTGGTTAATGACGGAAGCTCCGTTGCCGCTAAATTTGTATTGGCCGCTCAAAAAATCGCTGTCAGAAAGATTGAGCGTTGAAGCCACCAATCCACCGACATTGACCGATGAGCCCGGCGCAAACAAAATGCCGTTCGGATTGATGAGAAACACCTTGCCGTTAGCGCTAAGCGTACCGTATATCGCCGAAGCTTCATTGCCGATAACCCTGTTTAACGCAACCGAATTTACACTGGGCTGAACAAAATTCACGCGTTCGCCGCCGGCAATATTAAATTTATTCCAGTTGATCGAAACTTTGTCGCTGGTCGTAATTGTCATCGTTGCGCCATTCGTCGTAATATCCGCAGAACCGGCAGTAACATTCGGATTCGTCGGATTGGCAAAACCGATGCCGTACGCGCTTAATGTCACGGTTGCCGCCAATGACGCTATAACAATGCTTCGCACCGTACGTTGCCATTTTCGTTTCCATTTTCTTTGCATCTTTAAACCTCCCTGTTTATTACGCAAAATTCTTATCGCTAAAAATATTTGATGGCTCGCAGCCAGAAACGTCCGTTTTTGTCATGATCCGACACGGCTTTATCCGAACTGATCTTCCAGGCATAATCCGCACGGATGCTATAGTCGTTGTTCCGGCTAAAGACGACGCCCAAGCCGCCTCCCGTCAAGGCACGCGTATTGGCATCATTATTGAGCGGTGCTTTGTTTAGCGTGACCTGACCGCTGTCAATAAATGCAGCCAATTGGAAATTTGGCGTCGGCATGTTCCATCGAAGTTCTCCCGTCACCAGATAGCCGGAATCGCCGCCCGCTTCGCCTTGCGGATAAGCTCTGACGCCGGTTGCACCGCCGAGAAACAATTTCTCAACCGAATCCAAATTTTTGCTGGCAAGCTGTCCTGTAAACGAAAAATTGTAACTGAGACGTTCATTGATATATTTTTGCCGCAGCAAACTGATGATTGCTTTGCTGTAACTGCCGGCTGTTTTTAAATCGTCATTATTTCGTGCATCGGCAGAAAGCATGTTAAGCCGCCCTTGCGTTAATGCCAAGCCAAAGGCAGTACTGCCGTCACCAGCCGCATCGCGCCAATCGCCTTTTAAACCAACATTCCAAGCATCAACTTTTTTTTGGCTGTCTGTTGCAGAGGATCCAACCAAATCTTGTAGCTCCTTACGCTCAAAACCAATACGAAGATACAGGTTGGCATTTCGCGAACGGTGCAACGGATACGTGGCATAAATCCCTCTCGCCTTCGCCTGCCCGCTGGCCCCTAGTACGGCATACTCTTCTCCCAACAGATAATTCACGTTGGAATAGGTTACGCCGATTTTCCCGCCTTCACTGCCAACCGGCAACGCATAATCAAAATTCAGATCACGCAACCCGCTGCCGCCGTACAAACCGCCGACGGTAAGCACATCGCCCTGCCTGCTCAAATTGTTGATGTTGATGTTCAAACCGCCTCTTATCTCGCCGGTAAAGCGATTGCCCCAATTGTCGCCATACAATTGCCCGCTGACGACAGGCGCGTCGCTGATTTCCATAATCAAATCCGACGTACCCGGTTCTTTTCCCGGTGCTAGTGTACTTTTCAGAGTAATGCCGCTAACCTCATTCAAAATAAGCAGCACCCTCTCCAAGCTATCTATGTGGATCGCATCGCCGTTTTTTAGCGGTTTGACTATCGCTTTAATATAATGATCAGACAGCCGCGATGTGTTTCGAACGGTAACATCGCCATACTGACCGACCACAACCTGAATCGTTACTTGTCCGTCTTTAATTTCCTGCGCTGTAACAAACGCGTTAGCCAGCAGGTAACCGTTATCACGGAAATATTTTGCAATCTTGCCCGCTGCCTGCTCCAGTTCTCCGAAGGTTACTTCTTGACCGACAACGCTGCTAGTAATGCCTTCGAGCTGCGCCTCGCTATAAATGGTTTGCCCGGAAATCCGAATTCGATTCACTTTGATCTTGGGGCCAGAAAGATCCGGTTGCATTTCCGGAAGCGATTCAACATTGATGCCGCCGCTTTTTTTCTCTGCCGGTTTAACCTGGCTGTCTTTGAGAGTGTTCGATATTTCTCCGGCGTTAGGCGCGGCGGCGGCCAGTGCCGGGCAAGCAAGACAAGCGCATAGGAACAACGTCATCATGATGCCTGTTTTTTTATTGGAACGATATTGGTGCATTTTGTATCCTCCTTACGTCTATATAAATACTAACAGATTGCAAGTTGCTAAATTTTAAACAATCTTTAAACATTACTGCTGCATACAGCCATCGATTTTGTTTACTCTATTTGCCTAAATAAAAAAACACGAAAGCGACCTACCTTTTCAGATAGATCGCTTTCGTGTTTTTTATCTGCGTTTCAGACTTTATTGATTTTTATTTAACATCGCGATCGGACTTTGACTAACAACTGGAATGATCTTTTTTTCCGCTTTTTTCTTTTTCTTCTCTTTATTCTTTGGGCTCTTGTCTCCCATATTCAACATCTCCTCTTATTATCCGGATCCACATCAAGCATACCATGTTTTTCCAAATAACAAGCATCGCATCCGTCCTCTTATACGGTCAAACTTCGTTTGCTGCATCGCGCAGTCCAATGAATGGTAGTGATTCCATACAATTCCGCTATATCTCACGTTATTAACGTTCAAAGC
The DNA here is from genome assembly GCF_030542965.1 of Azotosporobacter soli. Taxonomy (NCBI): domain Bacteria; kingdom Bacillati; phylum Bacillota; class Negativicutes; order Selenomonadales; family Sporomusaceae; genus Azotosporobacter; species Azotosporobacter soli. The sequence continues at coordinate 70,843 of NZ_JAUAOA010000015.1, read as the reverse complement.
GATACAGTTTTCCGTTCTCCGCCCGCGTAAACGAATCACCGGAAAAACCGTCGGCCAATAACTGTCGTTGCATTTCGGCCATTAAAAAGCCATGACTTACGATCAGCAGATTTCCGCTTGAAGGCAGCTCAGAAAGAAAACGCGTAACGCGCCGGCGCGTCTGGGCGCGGCTTTCCGGCTGTGATGCAAAGTTAGCCCACCAGGCGATCCGCCCGGCGGTCATCCAAAAGAGAAACGGCAGCGGCAAAGCGCTCTCGCAGACCGGCGCGATCCGCACTTCGCGCAGCAAAGCGAGCGGCGTAGTCGGTCCGTCATATAAGATGCGGGCCGTCTCTACCGCGCGCGGCAGATCGCTGCAATAACAGCGATCCCATTCCGCCGGATCGACTTGCCTTTCATTCGCTCGAATCGGCGCAAGATCATAGGCTGCGGCCCAGCGACGGAACTCGGTTGCCGACAACCAAACGTCATGCGCGCACTCCACTTTGAAATGCCTGACCAAGCCAAGCTTCATGTCGCCGCCCCCTTTTTTTATCCTCTCAATTCTCTATTCTCCGTTGGCTCTATGTTCCCTTTCCATATCTGCAAGTCAAGCAGGTCAGATTTCTGAGCAAAAACAAAAATGAGATGGACGGCATTGTGTCCGTTCACCTCACTTTTCATTATTGGCTACCGCTAGTTTTCATGAGACAGAAGCGTCCCCTCGTTTTTGCCCGCTGCCGTCTCCTATTGAAATAGCGTCTTGTACATCTCAGAACTTATCTGGGGCGCTAAAATATCCAACTGCGCCTCTAGGATCCCAATCTTTTTCGGTATCTCCTGGTGTTTTGATATATAATTTCGTCTCATGTAGTTGAGAGCACCGCGTAAGCGTCCTATTGCATCAATCTTATTATTCAATAGCGTTATATATTCCACCCGCCCCATCTTCGATATGGTGCCTATTTCAGACCATATTGAGTATATGGTTTGTTCTATATCATTTATAGTATAGCGGCTATACAGCTTGTCCTGTTCCTCCTGATCTTTTTTTTCCTGTTCCTCCCTCTTGGGGATCTTCTCATTTCCTGCCTCACTGGGAGGATTCTTCAGTTTGCTGAATGTTAGTCCCGGCCCCAGTTGCACCACTCCATCTGTGAGCGCGTCCATTTCAGGCATATGGCTAATAAATGGATATGATAAAAATGTTACTCTCCGCGTGCTGTTTGTCTGATTAGCCATGTCAATTTTGCTGTTCGCCAGGATTAGTGCATTACTGATACTACCCGCTTGAAAAAAAACAGCATTGGAGCTCTTCGCTGCCAACCACCCACTAGTTGGATTTATTTGGAGTGAAATGACTCCGCTATCACCATTTTGCCATATCGCGAGCGGAGTATTGTGCATTATTCGAAGCAACTCGCTCCTAGCAGCCGAATTAAGCGTGACCGCGGCCGCCGTATCGTTACTCCCTAGGACAAGTGCTAACGCAGCTCCCATCACCCATAGTTTTTTCCAAAAGCTTTTTGTTACCATTGTTCATCCTCCTTTCTAAAATGTTTTTGACAGTAAAAATCGAACTTTTTGCTTATTTTTGTATTTATTTACGCTGCTACTGACTATATAGCCATGGTCTAACTCGGCGCGATAAGCACTTCCCTGGCCAGGTCGCATTATCCGCAAGCAAAGCCGGACAAGTGATAAATAATCCTTGCCCAGCTTTTCTATCTATAATTCATTACCGTGCATTATATTGCGTTTCGTAAGGCTCCCCCACTTCATCCATCATTGTCCGTGTAGAAATTCAGGAATTACATTGTTTACAATATACCAACGATAATACACCATAGTTGATGACGGCCTGAACATCTTTCCCGTATACCTGACAAGTAACATATATTGGAATTGAACAGTCGCTGCTAATAGAACTGGCTGTCACAATACTGATAGGCATGCAACCATTTTTTCTTTCTTCATATGGAAAGCTATACATTGAACGCCCTATCTCATATTCATCTAAAAACACTGAAAAGACAACGCCCTGATCTTGATGATCTGTACATCCATCCAGATAAAAATTTCCGTTAAACATAATTAATGCTGGTCCTGAACTCTCCTCCTGGCAATTAATCGTTAAATTTCCAAGCCTTTGTCTCTGGCCGGAAGGAATCACAATCGGATCAGATTCTAATGCAACCTGTTTAAATAACATAGTAGTCACCCTCCCTTATTTTTTACGCAGCCGTTAAACAGTAACGCTTACTTTTAATCCACGATTATGTCGGTACCCTGAAGACGTCGTTCTCGATAACCTGAATTTAATACGCCCCTTCATAAATGATTGGGGTAAACCATCAGTCCTGGACTGATAGTAACTGGTTGATTAGACATTAACTTGCTTTTGTCCGAGGCATTTTGAATATTCTGAGGGATAAAGAGCTCGAGATCATTATTATGAGGAGCCGTGGTAGGCGTAGTAGCCATAGCCGTAGAAGTAGTAGGCGGCGGTGGAGTGCCATTACCTCCAGCACTCCCAAAATACCGCTTGTATATCTCATTGGCATAAGTAGCGGCATCGACAGCGCCACCACCCGTAGAAATAAAACCACCACTATTAGAAAGAGGAGTAGTGCCAGCGCTACTATAGAATGGAGCGACTACAACTGCTAAAGCGCTACCGGTATTATTTTGACAATTCAGCTGGTTCGCCTGACTCATTGCATTATTCAAAGAACTCACCGACATAGCAACATTCCGCCCACTCATGTCCTGAAGCCAGCCGTTGCTTGGATTCCAAACCCAACTGACGGCCCCTGTGTTACGGTTTTTATACGCAGCGATAGTGCTAGTAGTAGATTCATCCCGTAAAAGCGCTTGGAGATTGTCCACAACAGCATTCGCCATCTGGCTGTTAAACATTAAAAATCCAGTCATTACCCCCAGTGCGAATATTCTTTGCCAAAAGCGTTTTGTTCCCATGATTCATCACTCCCTTCTAAAATGTTTTTGACAACAAACAGTGGAATTTTTTATTGTTCTTGTATTTATCGACCGTGCTGCTTACGACGTAGCCATAGTCAAACGCTGCGCTGTAGCCGTTGTCCCAATTGGCGCGCCAGCCGATACCGCAGCTGGCCGCCGTAACGCTGCTCAAGTCGCCGCTTTGCGGACTGACGTTATTTAAATATCCGGCATCAACGAACAGCAACAAGCGTTGTCCTCTGGCGATTTCCGGCGTATACAGTTCAAAGCTGCCCTGCACGCCGCGGTCGCCGCTGAGCTCCCGTTCATCCAAACCGCGCAACGAACGCGCGCCGCCCAGGCCAAGCTGTTCGGGATTGACCAGCCGTTCGCCGGTATACTGGCCCGTAACGGCCACATTGGCCAGCCAGTTATTGGCAAAGCGGTGTTGGTACTGATAAGCGCCGCGCCAAATTTGATAATTGGCGGATGTGCCTAAACGATACTGGTCATATTGCTCGGTGCTGTTTTGGCCGCCGGTCGCAATATTGCGCACATAGCCCAGTGAATAGGCCGTCATCGTGTTAGCGCGCAAATTCTGCGCCTGATAGGATATACTGAGCGGCAATGTGCCGACATCCGTGCCGATGCCGAGCGGCGTATTGAATACGTTCAAATTAATATCGTTTTTGTATTGTCGTGCGTCGATGCCAAAATCCAGTGATCGCCGTTCGGTAGCCGTCCTGCGCAAATTATGGACGTAGTGTACGCCAAAACTGCTTCCTTGTCCTGCCGCGTCAATGCTGTAGCCTGCTCCGCTTAAAATCCGTCCCGCATTGGAATCGGAGTAGCTGGCGGTAATATACAGGTTGTCCTTGGCCCGCGGCAGCGGAAGGTTGTAATATGCGCCAAATTGTTTGATTGCGCTGGAATTGCTGGGCGAGGTTGCATAACTGAACACGCCGATCTGCCCTGTGCCGCCGATGTTTCCATTGATGTACGACAAGCGGGTACGCCATCTTCCGGTAGAATCGTTGCCTGTATTGTCAATATCCAGCGCAAACCGATCGGCGCGCCCTTCCCGAACGGTCACATAGGCATCAAGCGATGTTTCGCCGGTCGGATGCAAATCCACCGTGATCTGACGCGTGCCGTTTTCATTGGCCAGCAGGATTTCATTGGCCAGCTCGTTCACATCCAATTTTTCCCCTGCGCGCAGAGCAGGCAGCGTGGTTAAGACGCCCTGTTCCGTCGCTAGTTTGTTCCCCTGAATAACGATTTTTCCAAGCGTTTTGTCGGCAATGCTTTGCACCGCTTTTTCCACATCGGCCTGTGCCGGCGTCTGTCCGCCAGAATCTGGTTGGGCAGCGAAAGCGTACGCTGGCAAGAGCAGCGCAAGCAACAACGCCTGCGCAATTTTGCGCAAAATGGTATTTTCTTTCACAAATAATAGCTCCTTTAATAATAGATTGGTTTGCCTGACCTTCCTCTGAATTCTTATTGAAACTGTTTGCCAATCCAGATTGACGCCAATTTTTCAAAGACTACTCCAACTACTAACCAATATACCAGCACGCTCTGGACATTTTCTGGACAATTCTTCTTTAATTTCGAAGAACATCTTAACTCAAACATATTTTGACAAACGACGAAAAGGAGCAATACCTGGCTGGCGTCCAAGTATTGCTTCCGCGGCAAATAATCCAAAATATGAATTTATCCGTCACGCAATGATTAACTATCAATATGCGCTGCTTTTATATGGGTTTGTACACAAATCTTTAAATCTTCTGCGCAGAACGGTTTGATCACATAGTCTACAGCGCCGGCTTCAAAGCCTTTTTCCTTATCCGCTTCACTGTTTTTTCCGCTGATAAGTATCACCGGTATTTTATCGCGGGAATTCCCGCTTATCCTGCGGCACACCTCGTAACCATCCAGGCCGGGCATCGTAATATCAAGCAGCACCAAATCAGGTGCTTCCTCCGCCAAGACAATTTTGAGCGCCTTCTCGCCATGATTGGCAATGCGAATGTTATACTCCGCACGCAATAATTCCACCAGTATTTTAATATTTCCCGGTTCGTCATCGACGATCAGTAGCGTCTGTTTCGTCATAACGCCCTCATTCCTCCACGATTATATTTAAACAACCGGCTATCTTCCGTAGCGGTATTAACGCCAACTCAAAATCATAATTTCCTAAATGCGTCTCCAATTCCGCCATTTCTTTTGCAAACAGCGGGCCTTGAAGTATTTCCCTCATATATTCCAGAAATTTTTCCGCATCGGGGTCATTTTCGGCAAGCAATTTATGCATTTTAGTCAGGACAACAGCAACTTGAGCCGTAGCAAGCGGCTTTGCGTCAACGGGGACGTTCTCCGTTTTTAGCAGTCCTGATTTCTTTATGCCTTCCAGCAGTATCCGCACATGCTGTTCAAGGCGATGCAGCAAGGGCTCATAAGCCGAACTGTTTCTATTAGCTATTGCTGCTTCCAGCTCCGCTGCGGTCTTTCGCATTTCACCCGCCGCTATATTTCCGGCAACGCCCTTTAGCGTATGGACAATCCGCTCGGCTTCCGGAAAATCATCTTTTTTGATATGTTCTGCTATTTTTTCCGTCACCATACTGTATCTCCGGGCAAAATCAATCAATAGTTGCCGGTATAACCAGGTATTACCCTCTATTCTTTTCAAACCTGCCGCAATATCCAGTCCCGGTAAAAATTCCGGAAGGCCTTTATCTTTTTCCCGCAAGTGTTGATAATAGTCATCTACCAAGGCAACTACCGCTCCTTCATTGCGCTCTTCAGGTTTTACCATTTTCTTAGCGTAGCCATCGTGCTCTCTCGCCCCCATTTGTTAGACTGGGCATTTGCCAAAATCATTCATGCATCTTTCGTATAAATTCTTTAGTGCAGCCTGGGGATCAATACCCAATTCATCTTTCAACGTGAGTTCCAATTGCTGATAATATTTCACCAACGCAGCTCTGTCTCCTTGTAAAAAGCAGACCCACAACAATGATTCATAAGCATCTTCATCATAGGGCAGATGCTCAATGCATTTAAGCAGCGCATACTCCGCTTTTTTATACTGCTGCACGTCAATATAGTATCTGACCAGAAGTTTTATCAGGGAAGCGTAGCATTCCTGCAGCCTGTTCCTTTTTGCCGAACACCATGCATAATCGCTACCCGCAAGATAGTCTCCCTGATACAGGTCAGCGGCTTGTTCAAATTCCGGCAAATTGCCTACGTCGATCGTTTTATTTTGGAGAGCAAACAGCTCAAAACTACTGGCATCACAATGGATATCCTTACCTACACTCATTTTATATGAACCGTTGGAAAATTCTATGGAAATATTGAGACCGGCTTCTTTTACGATTTTTTTCAGCCTATACACCGTCGTATGCAAGTTATTACCCACCGTATCGAAATTATGCTCGGGCCATAAGCTCTCAATAATCACATCCCTCGGCATAAATGCCCCCTGATGATTTAGAAGGAATGCGAATAGTTCCTTTATCTTCGCAGTGCGCCATTTTAGCGAAGTGTTATCGGCAGCAGAGCATACTTCAAACTTACCGAGACATTTTATTTGGCTGTCGCTGCAAGTCGGTAAAGTATCCGAAGACGAATTCTTTCGTTTTAGCAGCCTGGTAATCACGGTATCATCCTGTCCCGACAGCCGGGGGCCAAGCAACCTGATGTGGGCCCGCACCCTGGCCTTTACGGCATCTGCCCGGAATGGTTTTGCCACATAATCGACCGCTCCCGCCTCAAATCCCTTTAGCTCATCCACTTCAGCGTTTTTCTCCGTTATGAATATTACCGGTATGTGTTTCGTCCGCACATCCGCCTTTATTTTCCGACACACTTCATAGCCATCCAGCCTTGGCATCATGACATCCAGCAATATCAAATCCGGTTTTTCTTCTGCGAAGACGATTTTGAGCGCCTTTTCTCCGTCATTGGCGACGCGAATACGGTAATCAAAACGCAGCAGTTCCAGAAGTATTTTGACGCTTCCCGGTTCGTCATCGACAATCAGTACTATCGGCTTTTTCGCAACACTAACAGCCACACCCATCGCCTCCCTAGTCAGCCAACAAGATATTCCGCGCCCTGGCGATTCTCTCCAGCGGCGGGCGGGCGCTTTCGAAGTCAAAATTTCTCACACTATCCTCCAGCAATTGCAGTTCCTCTTCTAAACCAACAGTGTCCAGGCATTTCTTCAAACTTTCCAGCGATATTAGGGCGTCAATGTCGCCTGCTTCGATAAGACGCGCCAGTTCCCGCACCACATGATCGGCTTCCCTCGTATTTTCAAGCGTTTTTTCCGCTGCTACCTCGGGTTTTACCTGTACCAGCCTTTCCGTTAAGTCCGCCAACTCTGCCAATGCTGCTTCCAATTCTTGCAGCCAACCGGCGCACTCTGCTCCTTTTACCAACGCCTCTTCCAATCTAACGGCTGCATCATATATTTGGGTAGCCGCTAAGTTACCTGCCAACCCTTTGAGGGTATGAACAAGCTGCAGCGCTTCTTCCGCGTCTTTTTCCATGAGAGCCTTTCTTATTTTCTCTGGTGCGCTATTGTACTTTTTCGCAAACCCGATGAGCAGTTCGCTGAACAGTTTTGCATTGCCGTTTATCCTGCTAAGGCCAGCCTCCACATCAATGCCTGGAAGCGTCGCAGGAAAATCGGCCGTTCCCGACTGCTCCCCTACGACTATCTCCCAAACCGTATTATTCCGGTGCTTTATCCAACGCGACAGCACGGCAGATAAAATTTCCGGTTCCAGAGGTTTACTGATATAGTCGTCCATTCCCGCCGCCAGACATTCCTCTCTGGTTCCCGGCATGGCATGAGCGGTCATAGCAATTATCGGCAAATCCGCCTTCCCTCTTAACCGGATCATGCTTGTCGCCTCATAACCGCCCATCACCGGCATCTGCACATCCATCAGTATCAGGTCATAGTCGTTTCGCATCACCGCAGTCACCGCTTCGCTGCCGTTGTTGGCGATATCTACGTTGAGACCCGCACCTCTTAACAGCGCTGCGGCTACTTGCTGATTGAAGATATTGTCTTCCGTCAGAAGCACTTTCGCTCCCGCCAACCTCTTCTTTAGCCCCAGCAACTCTTCCTGGAATTTAGTCGCAAGCTGCGGCTTTTGCATCTGCGCTTGCCGGCCAAATTTTGCGGTAAAAGAAAAGGTGCTGCCCTGTCCTAGTTGGCTTTTTACCGCAATCGTTCCGCCTAACATTTCCACTAGGCGCTTGGAAATAGTCAGACCTAGGCCGGTTCCGCCGAATTTTCTGGTCACAGAATTATCCGCTTGGGAGAAAGCGATAAAGAGTTTACTTATTTGTTCTTCCGTCATGCCAATCCCGGAATCTTCAACGCTAAACCGCAATATGCAGCTGGTTTCCTCTTTGTCCTCCAGTTCAATTTTAAGTACAATATGTCCATCATTGGAAAACTTGACAGCATTATCGACAAGATTAAGCAGCACCTGGACAAGTCGCAACCGATCGCCTACCAGGGCGCACGGCACATCCGCAGCAACGGAGCTAATCAGTTCCATTCCCTTTTCGGCCGCCTTAACTGAGATCATGTCAGTAATGTCAGCTACTACGTCAGTCAACTGAAAATCGATTGTTTCCAGTTCCAGTCGGCCAGCCTCTATTTTGGAAAAGTCAAGAATCTGATTGATAATGTCCAGCAGTGATTTCGCCGCGATGGCGCTCTTGTCCATATAATCTCTTTGCTCATTCGAAAGTTCTGTTTTTAGCGCTAAGCTGTTGAAACCAATAATCGCATTGAGCGGTGTACGGATTTCATGGCTCATATTTGCCAAAAATTCACTTTTTGCCTGGGCCGCGCTTTCGGCCAATACTTTAGCTTCCTGTAACCGTTCATTGGCGGAGACAATATCTTTGGTTCTTTCGATTACGCGGTTTTCCATCTCGTTATATGCGTGCCGGATATTATCAGACATCCAATTAAATTTTTCCGCTAAAATGTCCAATTCGTTCTGGGCATTGATTTCAATATGGTGCTCAAAGCGCCCGGCTGATATCTGCTCCGTTCCTTCGACAAGCTTTGTTAGCGGCTGGTTGATTCTGGCCGTTATCCAGCGAAAAATGCCCACAGCCAAAAGTATGATGATTAAAAGCATCCCGCCGCTTACAATCAGCATCAACAATTCCAGTTCGCCCAATATTTCACGGGCAGGAACCATCATAATCAAAGTCCACTGGGCAGAAGGGATGTGCATCGAAAAAAAGTATTCTTTGTTGCCGTTATTATTTACTTCCTGCAGCAAATGATCATCCGCAACGGCTTTTTTAAAAAATGGCGCCAATTGATCATTATAGTCCGTAAAGATGTTCTTTTTCATTACCAACTGTTGGTCGGGATGATCTACTATTGAACCATCACTGGTTATTAAGATGATTTGGCTCTCTTCCCCTATTTTAACATTGTTTGTAATTTGTTGTATTCCGGTTATGTTCATATCCATGCCGACAACGCCAATCAGGTTTTTCCGTTCATCGTAAACCGGAGTAGCTATTGTAACCGTCGGGATATTTACAACCGGATCTAAATAAGGATCTAAAAAAGATATTCCGCCTTTCTTCTTCGGGCCTTGGTAAGCAACATATCGGGGATCGTCAGCGTACTTCAACTCAGAAAAGTCTTTAAACTCATAGTCTGATATGTCAACCGCTTTTATTTTGCCATCTTCAACAAAATATCTTGTCAGTATTGCTTCTCTTTTCTCCCAATCGTATTTATCAAATTCCCACCATCTTATATTTCTACCGGATTTCTCAAACCAATAGACAATAAAACCTTGTTTTTGGTATTGGCTGTCACCTGCAAACCACACGCTCTGATAGTAATCACTGCTATTACCCCAGTTAAATACTATATCTTTAACTAATTCTTTATGGTTTGGCTGTCCATAAATAGTCTTAATGGTATTGGCTTGCGTTTTAACGGCATCGGCGCTTACCTTTAAGTCACCGTCGATTCTATCGGCAAAGTACTGAACTTTACTCATGGCATTATCACAGGCATACTGGATAATTAAAGACCTTGCGCCGACAAACGTTATCCCAACAGCAACGAGAAAGACACTACTGACTATAATTGTTATCGGAACAGTCAGCTGCCATTTGATGCTTTTACCCAGAAATTTCAATAGTAGTCACCTCGCCATCTCGCTGCCTCTTGCTGTATGCCGGTTCCATTTTTAATCAGCATACCTAACCTGACCTTTTCAGACATATAACGAAAAAGCCATCACATTATTTGTGATGGCCATACACGATTAGCCTCCGCAAACATAAGTATCTAATTATCTTAATACTGTCTAAAATGATACCTAGTTTCAGTTGATCTAATTGCCTATTTTGATATTAATTTTCACAATAGTATTCTACCATTGCGGCTACCTTATTTCTAGTAAATTAATCCGCTAGGCGGGAGGCATGACTCCGTACTCCCTTTTCCGTTATGCAGACTCTCCGCGTTTTAAAATAAAAACGACAATTTTTCTCTTTTTCCAAACAAAAAACCAGGACATCCCTTAGGATAGCCCCGGCGTTTCGCTTCATTTCGTATACACATTCAAACCAATTTTGATTTCCTCATGTCCCGGTACGGCTTGATTGCCTTCTGTGCTGGCAACGATTGTCGTCTTGCCGCTGCTCGACTTGCCGAAGCGTTGGCTCAGGTCAATCTTGATTGTCAGAATATCGCCTTCGCTCGTCATCTCAATGTTTTTCATCGTTTCCTCCGTCTATCCTTCAGATTAATTTCCTATTGCCAATTCATACATCGCCACGTTTCGCCCCGGAATATTAGACGGGAATTCATCCACGTAACGCGCACCTATTTTGTCGTAAAAGCCTTGCGCATGCGGATCAGAAAAAATCGTCAGGCATGCAATCGCTTGTGCAGCGCAGATCTTTTTCATTTCCGTTACCAATTTAGAGCCGATACCCTTGCCGATGCAGAGCGGCAGCACAAAGACATGTTGCAGACAGCTTTCATCGCCTTCGCTCACGACCGATGCATACGCCACCGTCTCGCCGTCAGCCTCGGCAATCAAAACCGTGTTTTTCCTGATATAAGCCGGAGTAATGGTCAGTTCATCCTTCCATATGGCAAAACATTCTTCCGGGTAGCTCCAATGCCGCTTCGCAGCAAAGGATATGCGGGTCAGTATTTCGGCATCCTCTTCCTGCGCCTTTCGAAACGTTATCTCCATCTTGGCGTCGCTCCTTCCGGCTGGGTTCATTATCTGCCGGTTCGTTTTCTTATATACTTCTCTTACTTTCGCGCTGCGCTCTTCAAGTTCCTCCCACAGCCGATCTGCCTGATTCTTCTTACCTTTTTTATTTTTGAAACTTTTTTAAGCAACTCGCTCTTTTCCGGCTAAAGGTTACCAGCATTTTTTGTCGAACCTTATAGCCAAAGTCGCACTAGCATTTTGACAGGCGTAAGGGGATGAAGTCATGTTCGGAGTCAAGCTCAATTCGTTGCGCACCCGCCTATGTCTGGGCGTCTTTTTGGCGAGTATCTTTCCCTACCTACTGGGCGGCGCTTATATCAGCCAAGTCGTCATCGAACGCATTCAAACCAACTACATTCAACAGGCTCGCACGGTAATCGACAAGGTGCAAAGCGATCTTGATCATGCATTTTTAAGTCCGGTCGAGAACTTAGTCACGGCATTGGCAAATGATGACCGGCTGCTCGAAATCAGTCCGGCACAACTGAACAACTATATTCACTACGACCCCTCCAGCTTCGTCGACCGCGACGATCCGCTCGAACAAACGCTAAAACGTTATTTTAAAAACATGAAAAATAATCACAGCAATATCGATACGATTTTTCTTGCTTCGTCCTGGGGCGGCTATATGGAAACACCGCCGTTTATGCCGAAAGGCTCTTATGATCCGAGACTGCGCGCCTGGTATAAAAACACAATCGCACAGCCTGGCCAAATCGTTACTACCGATCCATACATCACGGCTGTTACCAATCAGATGGTCGTGAGCGTCACGCATACGATTGAGCGTGATGCGCAAACGATCGGCGTCGTCGGCGTCATGCTGTATTTGACGGAATTCCAAAAAAAAGTTGTCGATACGAACATCGGCCAGACCGGTTATCTGTTGATCTTAAATCCAAACAATAAAATCATCGTCAGCCCTAAACATCCTGAATGGCTCCTCAAAACGCCTGCAGAAGTCGGCGTCAGTCAATTGACCCAACTGGAAGAAAAGGCAAACATGCTAAAGCCGTTCACCGCGGACAATCTGGAGCAAATCATGCTGGTCAGCCCGCCGGACAAACGCGGCTGGAAAGTTATCGCCATCATCGACCGTGCGGAACTAGAGGCTCAGGCCGCGCCGCTGCGCAACCTGATTATCAGCGTCTATGCTTTTACCTTACTCTTGGTCTTATTGACCATCATCTATGCTACGACGCGGATCACGCGGCCGCTGGAAAAAATGACGTCGCTGGCACTGCAAATGGCGGACGGCAATCTTGAAACAACCGAAATCAAAGTCTCAACAAGCGACGAACTGGGCCAGTTGGCGCTCTCCTTCAGCCGGATGGCGCGCAACTTGAAGCAATCGTATAGCAACCTTGAAATGCGCGTCGAAGACCGGACGCAAGATTTGAACGCCGCCAATGAAGAATTGCAGGCAATGAATCTGGAGTTGAATGAAACGATCATTCAACTGAGCAAAACACAAGCTTTGCTGGTCAAAACTGAGAAAATGGCCGCGCTTGGCAGCTTAGTCGCCGGTGTGGCACACGAGATCAACACTCCTGCCGGCGTGGCTTTAACTGCGGCTTCACATCTCGATTCGATCACCAAGGAATTGGCTGCCTTGTATGCCGCCAATAGCGTAAAACGCCGCCACTTGACCGAATATATCGAAGAGGCTGGGCAATCGGCGCAAATCATCTTGGCAAATCTGGAACAGGCCATCCGGCTGGTGCGCCATTTCAAACAGGTCTCCGTCGATCATACCTATGAGCAACGGCAGTCGTTCAATCTTCGCGAATACATTGAAAACACCTTATCCTGCTTTGCCACTCGCTTGTCCGCGCCGCAAATCAGCGTGAGCATTGATTGTGCATCCGATCTCGAAATCGACAGCTACCCCGAAGCATTCTCGCAAGTTCTCAGCAATTTGTTGGCCAATTCCTTGCTGCATGCCTATCAGCCAGAACAGCAAGGTCATATCACCATCGCCGTCACACGCCATCCTACAAAGTTAATTTTGAAATATACGGATGACGGCAAGGGCATCGCCGCAGATATCCAAGACCGGATATTTGAGCCCTTCTTCACCACCAAGCGCGAAACTGGCGCGATCGGACTTGGTTTATCGATCGTCTACAACATCATCGCTCAGCAATTTTCCGGTATGATCGAATGCAGCAGCGCACCGGAGCAGGGCACGACCTTCACGATTACATTACCGCTACTGGCGGAGTAAGAAAGATTCTTCCCTTCTTCCACTCTTCGTGTTAAATCAGCTCCCGTTACGCATAAAACGCCGCGCCTCCCGCTATCGGAAGTCGCGGCGTTTTTCAATTAATATATCTTCAATGCTCCGATTGCCCGTTCCACTTCACCAACCAGCGTGCCGTCGCCGATTAAAGAATAAATTGCCTTGATATCGGGTGATGGAATGCGGTCTTCGTCAAGATGCGGCACGACGCTGCGGATCGTCTTATGTGCTGCGCCGGTTCCTTTGCCTGGATCCAGCGGCGCGAGGAAATCGACGCCCTGCGCCGCAGCCAAGAGCTCGATCGCCAGTACGTTTTGCACATTGTCGAGAATTTCACGCGATTGGCGCGCGGCAATCGTGCCCATGCTGACGTGGTCTTCCTGATTGGCGGACGTCGGAATCGAATCGGCGCTGGCCGGGTGAACCAGCACTTTATTTTCCGACACCAATGCAGCCGCCGTATATTGCGTGATCATCAGACCGGAATCCACGCCGGGATAGGCGGTCAAAAACGGCGGCAGATCGCTTAAGTGCGCATCCATCAAACGGTTGATGCGTCGCTCGGAAATGTTGCCCAGTTCGGCGATCGCCAGTTTCAGATAATCCATGACCAGCGCAATCGGTTGACCATGAAAATTGCCGCCGGAAACCGCTTCGCCGGTATCCGGCATGATCAGCGGATTATCGGTCGCGGCATTGATCTCGACCGTCAGCGTCTCTTCCACGCGGCGCAATGCGTCTTTCGAAGCGCCATGCACCTGTGGTACGCAACGCAGCGAATAGGCATCCTGGACTTTCGTGCAATTCTTATGCGAGGCGATGATGACGCTGTCTTCGGTGAGACGGGCCATGTTCTCGCTGGTCGCTACCTGTCCGACATGCGGTCTTACCTGGCTGATCCGTGCATCAAACGCGGCGCGCGTTCCTTTGAGCGCCTCGGTGCAGAGCGCGGCCGCCACATCGGCGGCTTTCATCAGATTCACCGCATCCTGCCAGGCCATCGAACCGACCGCCGTCATGATCTGCGTACCGTTGATCAGCGCCAGTCCTTCTTTGCCGCCAAGTGCCAATGGTTCTAAACCTTTCGCCTGCAGCGCGGCAGCACCGCTCATCAGCGCGCCGTCGACATAGGCTTCGCCTTCGCCAAGCATTACCAGCACCATATGCGAGAGCGGCGCGAGATCTCCGCTCGCACCGACCGATCCTTTCTCCGGAATAGCCGGACAGATGCCTTCGTTCAGCATGGTCAGCAGCATTTCTACCGTCGACAATTTGATGCCGGAATAGCCCTTGGCCAGCGAATTCGCCCTGAGCAACATGGCGGAGCGTACGACATCGACCGGCAGGTGGCGGCCGACGCCGGTCGCATGGCTGAGAATTAAATTTTTCTGCAATTTCTCCCGCTCTTCTTTCGAAATGAAGATGCTGCTGAAATCGCCGAATCCGGTAGAAATCCCATAAACAGGACGTTCTTCCGCAAGAATCTTATCGACGATTGCCCGGCTGGCAATGATTTGTTTGCGGCCTTCTTCGCTCAGCGCCGCCTTCTCATTTTGCCGGGCCACTTTTACCACATCTTCAAGCGTCAATGAATTTCCATCTAATAATACCATGCTCTTACGTCCCCCTCTGTATCTCTTGCTAAGCCGCGTTTTGACGGCTGGCTTCCGTTTTGCTGTGTACAAAAACATAATACAAGTAGATCAGTCCCACTACCGGCAGTCCGGTATACAGGACGATACGCTGTTCTTCGATAAAGGCCAGACTGAGAATGATGCAAATATTCAAGATTACCGACAGGATCGGCAACGCTGGATACATCGGCGTTTTAAAGACCAACGTCTCGAGTTTGCCGCCCATTTCGATAAAGCGTTGACGGAACTTTACCTGGCACCAGGCAATTACGATCCAAATCAGACAGCCTGTCAAACCGACGCTGGACATCAGCCACAAGTATACGGTATCGGCTGCATATTCGCTGGTCAGCAGCGACAAACCGGAAAGCACCAAGGTCAGCAAAACGCCGTTTACCGGCACGCCGCCGGAATTTAATTTACCCAGCCAGCTCGGTGCATGCTTGTCTTTGGCCATCGACCATAAGAGTCTTGAGCAAACATACAGCGCCGAATTGCTGGCCGATAAAGCCGAGGTCAACACGACAAAACTCATGATGTCTTTTGCCAACGGGATGCCGATGCGGCCGAAGACATAGGCGAACGGACTCTCCAATAGACCCGCTTCCTGATAAGGAATCGTCGCCGCGAGTACTGCGATCGCCAACACATAGAACAGGATGATTCGCATCACAATGCCTTTGATAACCTTCGGCACGTTCTTGCCCGGATTCTCGCATTCTCCGGCTGCGATGCCGACCAGCTCCGAGCCTTGGAATGAGTATACTACGTTAATCATCGTCAAGAAAAGTGCCCAGCCGCCATGTGGAAAAATAGCCTCATTGCTGTGATAGTTGGAAAAACCGATCGCGCCTTCGTGGCCGAGCAATCCAAACATCAAGCCCGCTCCGGCCAGAATGAAACCGATGATCGCCGCGACCTTGATGCCGGCAAACCAAAACTCCGTTTCGCCGTACACTTTGACCGAAATCAGATTCAACACCGCGACCAGTACGGCAAAGACCGCACACCAGATCCAAATCGACACGTCAGGAAACCAGCCCGCCATGATGATGCCGGCAGCGGTAAAATTCGCCGCAATACAGACGGCCCAGTTGATCCAATAAATCCAGCCGACGGTAAAGCCGACGCCAGGCGAGATGAATTGCAGCGCGTACGTTTGAAACGAACCGGCAACCGGCATTGCGACAGCCAGTTCTCCCAGACACAATAATGCCAGATACATGACCAGACCGCCGAAGATGAAGGCCAGGATCGCCCCGACCGGACCGGCGTCGCTGATGACCTGTCCCGCACCCATAAATAACCCTGTACCGATCGTTCCGCCAATGGAAATCATCATGAGATGGCGCGATTTCATTTCCCGTTTCAAGCCTGTTTTCTCCGGACAAAGATCTTCTGCTTTCAGATTTGGTGTTGTCATGTTCCATCCTCCCATTTCATTCTAGGTTCTTAGACGAACGGGGCATACATTGACAAACACGGTTTTGAACGCAAGAGCGACTGGCTCATATCAACTTCATACATTGCTGCAGCATCGTTCATCACCGGCTGGGCGGCGCAGCTCAAATAACTTCTTCCGCCTTTTGACTCAGCGCAGCGAGTGCGGCATCCGCCTTTTGGGCCAGTGCTCTGACTTCCGCGCCGGCTGTCTCTAAAAAGGAACTTTCTTTGATCGACGCCAAATTGATCCGCACATTGTACAGCGCGGCCCAAACGCCGGCATGCGCCAGACGCCCGGCAACCGCAGCATCGCTTGCGGCATTGGGATTGCCTATCGCCAGCATGCGATGCGACAATTCCAGCACGCCTACGCAAGTCGCAGCGACTTCCAGCGGCAATTTTGCCGCTTTTTGCAGCGCGGCCTGAATGGCCTGGCCGCGGATCGCCTTGTCTTCATCGCTGTCTTTCGGCAGTTTGTACGCAGCCATGACTTCGTTAAACGCCGCCGTGTCTTCATCCACATAGCTGGCTAAACGGGTCAGCGCTTTCTCCAGGTCGCATTTCAACGTTCCGGCCTCATCATGCGCATCGGCGCATTTGGCGCTGCCCAACGTCAGATTGCCGACCATTACGCCAAGAGCCGCCGCCAGCGCGCCCGCGAGCGCTGCAACGCTGCCGCCGCCCGGTGCAGGCGAATTGGATTTCAGTTCCGCGAGAAAATCGGTCACGCTCTTTTTCATCAACATCTTCTTCCCCCCCCTCTTTTATTGCAGATTTTCTTCCAGAACCTGTTTGCGATCAAAATCTTCGAGCCGCAGATAAAAGTCGGCGGCATCGAGTAGCGCCTGGAGCGGCAGCAGGCCGACGATTTCGCTGCCGACGACGGATACGCCATAGCGCGCCGCCTCGCTCTTGACCGTTTCAAATACGCGATGCAGCGGTGTACCTTCATAATTGACCATATTGATGGTCACCTGCGCCAGATTGCGTTCTTCAATCATGATGCCCATCGCACGGCAATATTTATAGCCGCCCTTGGCTTCGCGAATCGCCGAGGCAATTTTCTTGGCAATGCTCACATCGCTGGTACTCAGATTGATGTTGTAGGCGATCAAAAACTGACGCGCGCCGACGATCACCGCCCCGGCGGTGGGATGCATCTTGGCCGGGCCGTAATCCGGCTTCCACTGCGCTTCGCCGATATTCTCCTTGCGCCCTTCGTATTGTCCTTTACGGACATCCGGCAGGTTTTTGCGCTGCGGCTGCTTCGCGGCCGCCTCATACAAATACACCGGGATGCTTAACTTTTCAGCGATTTCCTGTCCCAGTTCATTCGCCAGTTCGACGCATTCCTCAAGGCTGACATCGCTGACCGGCACGAACGGAATGACGTCACTCGCGCCGATGCGGGGATGCTCGCCTTCATGTTTTTCCATATCGATCAATTCGGTCGCCTTGGCACAGGCGGCAAACGCCGCCCGTTTCACCGGCTGTGGTTCGCCGACGAACGTGAATACGACGCGGTTGTGACTGGCATCGGGTTTGATGTCCAATAGCTTAACGCCGTCTACGCTACGCACAGCGGCAGCAATCGCGTCTATAACCTCCGGCCGCCGTCCTTCGCTAAAATTGGGCACGCATTCTACTAACTTTCCCATTCTGAATTCCTCCTACACGTTGTTTTGCCAAACCAGTTGTCCTTTTTTTACAACCTTGTCTACGACATTCATTCCGGCATGATAGATCAAATATAAATGGGATGGATGCTTAAGGATAATGAGATCCGCCTGCTTGCCGACTTCGATGCTGCCGATTCTCTTATCCCTGCCGACCGCAGCCGCGCCGTTAATCGTAAGCGCCGTCACCACTTCCGCCGGCGTCATTTTAAGCTGGATCGCAGCCAATGCGGCAACAAGCGGAATGGAGTGGCTGAAACAGCTGCCCGGATTGAAGTCGGTCGCCAAAGCGACGATGCAGCCGTTATCGATCATCGTCCGCGCTCTGGCGTACGGCTCGCGCAGGCAAAACGCCGTCGCGGGCAAAATCGTCGCAACGACGCCGGACTTCGCCATCGCTTCAATGCCGGCGTCGGAAGCATGCAGCAAGTGATCCGCGGAAACTGCACCACACTCGCCGGCCAGTTCCGCGCCGCCAAGCGAGACGATTTCATCGGCGTGAATTTTACTTTTCAGTCCAAGTTTTTGGGCTGCCAGGAGGAGCTTGCGCGATTGCGCTATCGAAAACACGCCCTGTTCGCAAAAGACATCGCAGAATTCGGCAATGCCCTGTTTCTTCACTTCGGGCAGAACCGAATCAATAATGAAATCAAGGTATTCTTCACTGCGACCGCGATAATCCGGCGGCGTGGCATGCGCGCCCATAAAGGTCGACACAACGTCCACCGCATGCGTTGCGCTCATTTTATCCATGACCTCGAGCTGCCGCAGTTCGGTAGCGAGATCGAGACCATAGCCGCTCTTGCCTTCGACAGTGGTAACTCCCATCGCCAGCATCGCATCCAGCCTTTGCAAACCGAGCGTCGTCAGTTTGTCGACACTGTCGGAACGCGTCGCGCTTACCGTATTTAATATGCCGCCGCCTTTTTCCAGGATATCGAGATATGGCAGACCATCCAGCCGCCAGAAGAATTCCTCGGGTCGATAACCGCCGAAGACCAGATGCGTGTGCGAATCGACGAAGCCCGGCAGGACGCATTGTCCTTTTGCATCGATGATTTCAGCGCCGTCAGCCGCCCCGTTCGGTAGTTCAGCGTTTTTGCCGACCCAAACGATGACGCCGTCCTCGACAAGCACAGCGCCGTCCGCAATGCTGCCGATCTCGTTCATCGCAGCGCCGGACTTGACGCCGCCTGCGCAGGTCACGACTTCTGCAGCGTTTTTTATTAGCAAGCGTTGTTTATTTTCTTGCATTGTTTTCACCTCGTTATCCCTTCGCCATCGCTTCGCCGACCACTTTTTCGATCAAGTCTTCACTCGGAATATACGGCAACGTCGCATGCGCTTTGCCCGCATAAGTCTTGTTGAACTCGACGACGGTCTCGATCGAATGCTCATTGCGCGCCCAGGCCCGGCGCACTACGCCGCCCATGACGTCCCAGAGCATCGCCGATTTTAATATTTCGTCGACCCTTGCGCTCCCGTCGAGCACCATGCCGAAGCCGCCGTTGATCGATTTGCCGATGCCGACGCCGCCGCCGTTGTGCAGCGCCACCAGGCTCATGCCGCGCGCCGCGTTGCCCGCGAAACATTGCACCGCCATATCGGCCATGACATTGCTGCCGTCTTTGATGTTCGACGTTTCGCGGAAAGGAGAATCGGTGCCGCTGACGTCATGATGGTCGCGCCCGAGCATGACCGGCCCGACTTCGCCGTTTCGCACCATTTCATTAAAAC
Source organism: Azotosporobacter soli (assembly GCF_030542965.1). Lineage (NCBI taxonomy): Bacteria > Bacillati > Bacillota > Negativicutes > Selenomonadales > Sporomusaceae > Azotosporobacter > Azotosporobacter soli. The sequence continues at coordinate 50,856 of NZ_JAUAOA010000015.1, read as the reverse complement.
GCAGCGCGATTGCTTTGCGGCCTTCCGCATCCTGGTACAGGATGCGCGCCTGTGTGCCGACGACCAGTTTGTTTTTTTCCGCATCGCGAATCCAGATATAATTGTCGCGATCCTGGCCGCGCCGCTTGGGATCGATGCAGTCCATCGCCGCTTTATCGGTCTTCGCCAAGTCGCTAGCCTTGCCGCTGAGGCAAACCCAACGGAACGGACCATAGCCGTAATCAAAGAGTTCCGGCCCCATGATGTCCTCGACATACGAGGGAAAAATAAAACCATCTTTTTCATCATGCCCATTCTTGGCAATTTCCGTAACGCCTGCATCATAAACCGCCTTCATGAAGGCATTGCCGTAATCGAAGAAATACGTCCCCCGGCTGACCAGCGTTTTAATCAGCTCAAAGTGATGCTTCAGGCTTTGCTGCACCAATTTTTTAAATTGATTGCGATCACGCCCCAAGAGTTCGGTTCGCTGCGCAAAGCTTAAGCCATGCGGGCAATAGCCGCCGTCATACGGCACATGGCAGGAGGTTTGATCCGAAAGCAGCGGGATTTTCACATCATTCTTGACCGCATATTCGAGCAGATCGACGATATTGCCGTGATAAGCGATCGACAACGCTTCTTTTCGTTCCTGCGCCGCACTCGCCCAGGCGAATACTTCGCCGAGATCGTTCGACGCCTTGTTGATCCAGCCCTGTTCGAGGCGCGTCTTAATGCGCGATTCATCGACTTCAGCAATGATGCCGACGCCGCCGGCGATTTCAATCGCCTTCGGCTGCGCACCGCTCATGCCTCCGAGCCCCGACGAGACAAAAAGCGTCCCTTCCAGGTCGCCGTCAGCCGCCAGCCCCAAGCGTTTGCGCCCCGCGGTCAGCAACGTGTTGAACGTGCCGTGGACGATGCCCTGCGGCCCGATATACATCCAGCCGCCCGCGGTCATCTGTCCATAATTGGCGACGCCCATTTGTTCGGCGATCTCCCAGTCGTCCTGGTTGTCGAACATGCCGATCATCAGCGCGTTGGTGATGATGACGCGCGGCGCTTCCGGCTTTGAGGCGAAGAGTCCGACCGGATGTCCTGATTCGATCACCAGCGTCTGCTCCTGCGTCATAACTTCGAGATATCGTTTGATCAGTTGGTACTGCATCCAGTTTTGACAGACGCTGCCGGTTTCGCCGTAGGTGACCAGTTCATAAGGATAGAGCGCCACCGCATGGTCAAGATTATTATCGATCATCACCTGGAACGCCTTGCCTTCGATGCAGCGCCCCTTGTACTCTTCAATCGGCTTGCCGGATATTTTTTCTTTCGGCATATATCGATAACCGTAAATGCGTCCGTATTCTTTCAATTCCTGCATGAATTCCGGCGCCAGCGCCGCATGCAACTCTTCCGGGATATAACGCAGCGCATTTTTCAGCGCAAGCTTGGTTTGTTCCAGACTCAAGCGAAAACCGCGATCCGGCGCGCGACGAATTCCGGCTTTGAACTGCGGCGCTTCGGGCAATACCGCATCCAGTTTGATTTCCATGACATCCTTAACCTGAGTGTTTGTGATCGACATCTTCATCGCTCCTCCTTTTATTTATCGGGCCAATCCCTTCAGACGGCATAACGCATCAACAACGCCAAAAATCAGAACCATCGCCAGACGCGATGTGGCGTTGTCCCGGTCAAAACGCGGCGACACCTCCGCAATGTCAAAACCGACGACCTTGTTGCTGCGCAAAATATGTTTCAAAAATTTCAAAATGTCTTCCGGTTGGAGTCCCATCGGCTGCGCCGAACTTACGCCGGGAGCAAAAGCCGATGACACGACGTCCGCGCAAAGCGTCAGATGAATATGTTCCGTGTCCTGCATGAACGCATCCAGTCGGTCGATAACATCGTCATCCTTGCGCGCCGCGACTTCGCCTGCCAAGACATACTGCACGCCGCGCCGCTTAGCTTCGTTGAACAACTCCAATGTATTGCTACTGCGCTGGATGCCAAGACAAAAATATTTGAACGCTTCATCAAGCGCTGCGGCATCTTGCGCGATCTGGCGGAACATCGTCCCGGAACTGCCGCTTTCCGGCAGCGGACGCAAATCAAAATGTGCGTCAAAATTGATAATGCCAAGCTCCGCTTTACCGTAAGTCTCACGCAACGCAGCGGCTTGACCGCGGTAATGGCCCAGCGCCGTCTCATGGCCGCCGCCGAGCACAATCGGGAAGAATCCCGCCCGGCGAATTCGGCTGACTGCTTCGGCAAGCGCGTTCTGGCTCGCGACCAAATCGCCGTCCTGACAAAGGATGTTTCCCGCATCGACCAAAGTGACATCCTGCGAAAAAGCGCAGGGCACATTGGCCAATTCTTTGCGGATGCTAAGCGGCCCCAGCGAAGCGCCTTCCCGCCCTTTGTTGCGCTTAATCCCTTCGTCGCAGCAAAAGCCCACGAGTGCAATGCCAAGCTTACCCGGCTGCGGCGCAGCCGCCTGCCGTAAATCCCAACCTTTCATCCATTGGTGCCAGCGAAAGGCTGCATAATTTTCTGTGCTGTCGATTCGTCCCTGCCAACCGGACATATCCGGCGCAGCGTATTGGTGCTTTTCCATCGTCCTCCAACCCTTCGTTAAAATAAATAGGCCAGCTTATTTCCATTTTACTTTGCTAGCGTCGATAAATAGTCAAAAAATTTCGAGAGTAGTGCTCCAGAAATAAAAAAATGAGAGCAACGCTTTTTTACCGTTGCTCTCATTTTTCATTTTGTTACTTATAGCATTTTCATTTCGCGTCGCGTGCGTTCAATGATGGCAGACTGATTGGCATCGTGATATTTCACGAGGAATTCTTCGGCCCTATTCAGGTGTTCCCGCGCGGCGGCCATATCGCCTGCACGGCAGGCAATCCGCGCCAGCACGCAATTTAGCGTACAATGGCCGCGCTGGCACCAATAGCCCATCTGTCCGCCGAACTGTTCACCGACGACGAGCGCCTGCTGCAGATGGCTTTTAGCTGCATCGTATCGGCCCAATTCAAAAGCCGCATACCCGGCATTGATGTAAAAGATCGTCAAGCCTTCGCCAACGGTCGCCTGTCCATGCAGACGGATCGCAGTTTCGTAATGGCGCAGCGCCTCAACCCACTCCCCCGCGCCGCCGCGCAGATCACCGATGTAATTATAGGCAGCGGCAATATGGGCCGCATAGCCGTTACCGCGGCTGTTCAGACGTTTAAAGAGCGCGATCGATTGACGGTAACTCTGTTCGGCCAGTTCGTCTTCGCCGCGCAGCGCATACGCGATTCCTTTGAAACGCAAAGCTGCGCCAAGCACGGTTTCACGTCCGGCATCGGCCGCCGCGCGGATCAATTTATCGGCGAACGCCTCGATCATCCGGTCGCGCCGCGTCTGAATCGCACAGTACACGACCTGTTGATAGCCTTTGATCCGATACTCCTGATATTCGCGCAGCGCTGCCAAACGCAGCAAACGATGAATCGCCCGCAAGCCCTGACGATGTTCGCCCAGCCAAATGTGGTAGCGCCCCGACATTTCCAAATACGCCGCCTGATAACGGCTGATGCGTTCTTCGCCAAGCGCCCGTTTGGCCGCAGCCGCGATCAACTCTTCCAATTGCTGCAGATGCTCGGTAATTTGCCGCCGGTCATAACCGCTGTCGCTGCCGACCATCACCGCGGCACTCAACTCGGGAAACATTTCATAGTGCGGACAGGAATAGCGTTCGGCCAGACGGATCCGATATTCGATCGCCTTCGCCTCTTCGCCCGCCTGACTAAAATGATGGATCGCCGCATATAACAATTCGCGCGCGCCATCACACGCCTGCATCCGTTCCTCCAGATGCAGGCCGATGCGGTGATGCAGCATTTTCTGCCGCGACGCCGATAATTGTCCATAAACAAATTCACGGATACAGCCATGACAGAAGCGATACGTCAGGTGACTGCGTCCCGGCTGTATCCCTTCTTCCAGTAATTTTTTCTTTTGGATCTCTTCAATCGCTTCGACCAGTTCAAATTCATTCAGACCCGCGACTGCCGTCAGCTCCTCATAACTGGCGTCACGGAAAAAAACCGATGCCGCGGCCAACACTTTGCGCGCCTTTTCGGACAATTGTCCGACGCGCTCCGTCAACACGCTGTGCAATCGGGGCGAAAGACGCCCGACGCCTTCGCCCAGTTGCAGCAACTTGAAGCACTCTACCAGGAACAGCGCATTGCCCTCGGTATATTCATAAAGTTTTTCCTGCAATAGCGGATCAAGACTTGCCGTATCCAAAGCCAATGCGGCAAAACGCTCGACTTCGCTGCGGCTGAAACGTTCGACAGGCAACCACTCGATCACCTGCTGCGCCTGCCGTTCGCCAAAGCGTTGCGCAAAAGCGCTCAGCGCTTCGCTGCGGCAAGTAGCCAGGCAGTCGATGTGAGAGCCACTGCTGCGCAGAACCTGCTGCAATACGTTATAGCCTTGCTGATCCAGCCACTGAATGTCTTCGATCACGAGCAGCAATCGGCAATGTTCGGCCAACAGTTGCAGTAAGCCATGCATCACTTCCTGCGCCATCGTGACCTGCAGCGCGTGAATATCCATTTGGTGCGAAAAATCTTCCGCACTCCGCTCAAGCGCAATCGCCGGAAAGAGATACGAGATCACCTGTCGCCAGGAATCGGGCGCTTCGATTTCCCGGCGCTTAAGTTCCAGCATAACCTGGCTGAAAATGGCGCTCCACGCTTTATACGGATACAATTCTTCTACCTGATAGCACTGGGTGCGCAAAATCAGCGCATCCTCGCCTGATAACGACTCGAATACGTTCCGCACCAGCGCGCTTTTTCCCACGCCCTGCTCACCATGCAACACCAGAAAACGCGGCAAAGCATCGCCCGTTTTCGACTGACCCAGCCAGTCAAAAAGGCGGCTACGTTCGGCTTCGCGCCCGAAAAACAATTCCGTTTGACTGCTTTTTTCAGCGTCTGCGTTATTTTCCTTGCGCCTTAGCGCCTGCTGCGCAATCTCTTTCGTTTTCGCATCCGGCCGGATGCCCAGTTCGCTTTGCAGCTTATTCTCAAGCTGCCGGTATGTCGCAATGACTTTGTTATCCGCGCCAGCCTGGCTATAGATGCGCATCAGCGAGCGATAGGCGCTTTCATTGTATTCGTCGATCGCAACCAATCGCTTCAAACAACTCTTCGCCTGTTCGTATCTCTTTTCTTTCAACAGTGCAACGCCGCGGCGTGTGAGACGCGACAAATAAACCTCGCGCAGCTCCTGCCGCTTTTCATTCACCCATTCTTCAAACAGCACCGCATCCTTGCAATAAAATCCGGCAAGAAATTCACCGCCGTACGCCGCTTCTTCCTCCGCTTCCCCCTCGAGCAGGCAGGCAACATCGCTTGCGCCGCTGTGCGTCGGATCAAGGAGCAGCAGGGAACGGGACGGCGTCTGAATCAAGCTTTCGCCGAACATTTTTTTCAGCAGATACAAGGTATTGCGCAAATTTTTCTTGGCCGCTTCATCGTCCATCTCGCTCCAGAGAAGCGCCGCCAGTTCCGCACGACTGCAACTCTTTTTCACCAACAGATAATAAAGCAGCGCTTCCATCTTGGCAAACGGGAATACGACCCGCTTTCCGTTCCAGTTGATCGCCGCCGTGCCCAACATTCTCGCCGTCAGCACTCTTTCATCCCTCCTGACCGGGCTGCATAGCTATGCTCAAGAAGCCACCCCGGCTGTATGGCCTTGGTGGCTTCTTCGTTTAACTAATTTGCCTCTCTTCTATTTCGCGGCTTTCGTCGCGCAGCACTTGTGCAAACTGATTGACGAGCGCAGCGTCGAATTGCGTTTCGCTGCCGCGCATCAATTCAGCCAGCGCATCATCGGTCGAAAATTGATAACGACGATAGACGCGCTTGATCGTCATCGCGGAATAGGCGTCGACGATCGCGAGAATCCGCCCGCTGAGCGAAATGTCGTCGCCTTTCAGCTGATTCGGATAGCCTTTGCCGTCATAGCGTTCATGGTGCTGACCGATCGCATTATAGACAGCGGTCGGCATCGAAAAGGTATGTAAAAGATTCAAACCGTAGTTTACATGCTTTTGTATCGACTGATACTCTACCTGACTCAGTTTTCCCGGTTTACGCAGAATTTCATTCGGCACTGCGATCTTGCCGATATCATGCAGCCAGCCTGCCAGACGGATATTTTCCACCATTTCCTCGTCCAAGCCGATTTTTCGGGCCAGCAATACGCCATACTGCGCCACGTACAAGGAGTGCAGAAACGTGTACATGTCTTTTTGCGACAACACGGTCAGAATATCGCGGTAGTCTTCCGGCATCTCCGCGTTAAACTGGCACGTCGTCTGCTTTGTCTTGCGCGATAATTTATAAGCGTACATCTCTTTGTCCGCAAAATCGACCAGTTCTTCGACATTGCCCTGCCGCTCCGGATCCGCTTGCGCCAAACCATAAGAAAATTCAACTTGCACCGGTGAAATATCGGGGTCGGCCGTATAACGCTGACCCTTGAGTTCTTCGATCTGTTGCGTGACCGCCGCGCGTTGTTTGCCGAGATCAGGCAGGATGGCGATAAATTCGTCGCCGCCCAAACGACCGATGATCGCCTTCGCGCCCCACAGTTCGCGCAGTCGCTGTGCAAATTGCACCAGAATCCGATTGCCGATAAAATGACCATAGGTGGCATTCACATTCTTAAAATTGTCCAGATTGACCAGTACCAGCATGGAATCATTGCCCTGCGCCAACAGTTCCTGTCCCAGCATGATCGTATGCGTGAACGTATGCAGCCCCGTTAACGGATCGGTGATGCTGGCCCGGTAAAAACGATTGCGCTCCAGCGCTAAATTGCGCAAGGCTCCGGCCATTCCGACCAGGAAAACCATCGCCAACGCAATTGTTTTTTCTGCCATCGTTGAACTGATCGACACCCAGCCGATCGCAATCGCAAGGAGTCCTACACCATACATATATGCCCACCAGTGATTTTTTCCCTGGTATTTTTTCAAACGTAGCATGACGACTCCTATCTATAATTTAACAAAATTCATTTCAAATTCCATTTACGCACCTTTCTATTCTACCCCATTGCTTTTTTACGCGTCAATGAAAATAAGGCGATACCGCACTTATTTTCCCTCTCTATTTTCCTGCTTCGCTCCTTGTTTTGCAAAACGCTTTTTTCACCGTCTTTTTCGGCAGGATTTCTCTTGAGCGACAGCGAAGTAATTTGGCAAATACTTGAATTGGGAAAGGGGCTGAGTTTCATGGGCGACAGCATCCACAAACCGGAAAAATTTCGTGTTGTTCTGGGCAATACCGACCGCAGCGCGGCAGAACTCCTGAGCTATCTGCGCCGTCACGCTCCCGATCTGGCAGGCGTCCATATTGAGCCGGTCACCGCCAAACCCGCCAAAATCGGCGAAGTCGTTTTCGAATTCCATATTCCCTGCGCTCACATGTCTGAGTCGCAACTAAATGCCATTTTGTCTCAAGTCTCGGAATGCATGTACCAGGTAGAGACACTGGAACGCATTTAAAAAACAACCGCAGATGAACTAAGCGCCTGTCGCTTAGCCAATTCTGCGGTTTTTTTATTTGCCAACGAATAAAAGAAAACTACGCTAACGCAAAGGAGTCTGATTTCATGCAAAATTGTCCCGATTGGCTGCGCGAATATCCCGGCGCGGTCACAATTTGCGATCCGCAAGGCATCATCCTCTACATGAACGAACGCGCCGTTACGGTGTTGGCGCATGGCGACGACAGCCTGATCGGCCAAAATCTGCTCGACTGCCATCCGGAACCGGCCCGCACTAAGTTGACCGAACTGTTAGCGACGCAGGGAACAAACAGCTATACGATCGAGAAGAACGGCATTAAAAAATTGATTCACCAGTCTCCCTGGTATAACAATCGTGTCTTCGGCGGTCTGCTCGAACTCTCGATTGAAATTCCCCGTGAGATGAAGCATTATATCCGTACGCCGAAATAAAAAGAAAAAACAGAATGCGATAACAGGAACGAATAGAATGATTAAAAGAAACGATAACACGAAGAAGCGAAGCGGGCCGATCGTATCGGCCCGTTGGGAAGAAAGGAAGAAGAATTTAAAAACCCTTCCGATCTTCCCTTCTTCAACTCTTCGTGTAAAAAACGTCCCACTTGATTTCGCTTTGTCGACAGTCTGAAAAAACCGCCTAACGGCGGTTTTTCCTTTATGCCATCCTGTTTTTCCCACAGCCGTATTTACGGAATCCGATCTTCACACGGCACCTTCGTCTGGCAAAGTCCGCAACCGACTTCGTGGCAACCGTATTCTTCGCTCACTGCGTTTACGGCATCGCCGTAAACATATTTCCTGCACCGCTCTTTGTCATGACCTTGCTTCGACAGCGCTCCCGCCGGACAGCGACCGATGCAGATGCCGCAACGTCCCTCCTGCGAATAGAGGCAGTATTCACGGTAAGTCGTATAGGAACGCCGCGTCGCCGCAAGCGGTAGATCGGTGATCACGCTGCCCAGGCGGTGCGCGATGCCCCTGTTTGTGATCAAGCCGTCATTCAAGCCGAAGGTTCCAAGGCCTGCGATATGGGCGACATGGCGTTCCGACCAATTGGACGCGATGCCGACCGGCGTATCGGCGAACGATTGCCAGACAGGACTCAACTGGGGCGCGATAGCGCGATGGCCAAGCCGCATGATATACGAGACCACATGGCGGCGCAGCGCCGTGTTGAACTCTTCGCCCCGGCTGCGCACTTCGGCCCACTCGCGCGAAGGATAGCGGACCGCCGCGCGATTCGCCGATCTTGCCTTAAGGCCGATCGGCAGTACCCAGCAGATCACGCTGGCCGCTTGCCAGATCCCTTCTTCGCCGGATTGTTCCACCAGTTCCTGCGGCGTCAGATGGAATGTGCCGATGATCTGCTTCTGAGCAGCAAATAAAGGATCGGTCGCAGCGGCAACTCCTACCAACGGTTCTTCAAAAAGCGGCATCAAACCGATTCTGCACCGCTCTTCCTCGGCTGCCGCAACGAAGCGATTGATTTCGGCGACAAGCGCAGTTTGCATCTTTGCTTCCCCCTTGTTATCTCATTTCTTTTCCGCTTCGCTGGCCAAGTTTAGATTGATATGACAATAACCGGAAGGATTGCGCCTTAAATAATCCTGATGCTCTTCTTCCGCAAGATAAAAATTCCGTTTCGGTTCCACTTCGACAACGATTTTGGCCGCATATTTCTTTTGCTGCGCCGTAAGAAAGACCATAATCTTCACTTGATCCGCCTCTTCGCGGTAATAGATGCCGCTGCGGTATTGGGTGCCGTAATCGTTCCCCTGACGGTTCAGCGCGGTCGGATCGATGATACGGAAAAAATGTTCCAGCAGCGTGCCGAGCGGCAACACGCTCTCATCATAGACGATCTCACAAACTTCCGCATGACCGGTGTTTCCCTGACAGACTTGCTGATAAGTCGGATTTTCCAATGTCCCCTGTCCATAACCAACCGTCGTGTCGACAACGCCCTTCAACTGTTGAAAATAGGCTTCCACGCCCCAAAAACAGCCGCCCGCCAACCATATCTTCTTCATCGTCCACCACCGCCTTCGCCCCGTTATCTATGCTCGGAATTTTTTCCTCTTCCCGCTTAGGGATTCATCACGAAGCCGTATTTTTCAAAAATCGCCTTGCTCTCCGCTGCGCCGAGAAACGCGGCGAACGCATCGGCCGCTGCTCCCTGCTTCGTCGCCGCCAGAACCGCTACCGGATATACGATCGCCTCATGGCTTCCGGACGGCGCGGCTGCGATGATTTTCACCTTGTCGCTGCTCAGCGCATCCGTCTTATAGACCGCGCCGATATCGACATTGCCTGTCTCAACATACGCCAGCACCGATCTGACATCTTTTGCCTGAACCGCTTTCGCTTTGACCGCTTCTTCAATGCCCAGCTTTTTCAAGACTTGTTGCGTATATTGTCCGGCCGGCACGCTTTCCGGCGCACCCATCGCGAACTGTCCGACATCCGCTTTCGCCAGATCGGCAAATCCAGTTATGTTTGTCTTGGACGTCTTCGGTGCGATCAGCACCAGTTGATTGAGCAGCAAATCTTTTCGGCTGCCTTCTTTAAGCATTTTCTTCTTGGCCAAGTCATCCATCTGTTTGGACGCCGCTGAGATAAAGAGATCGACGGGCGCGCCCTCTTCAATTTGTTTTTGCAGCGCACCCGACGCGCCATAATTAAACGATAATTTCACCTGCGGATTTTTCGCCTGATAGACCTGCTGGATTTCATTCAGTGCATCGCGCATGCTCACCGCCGCCGACACGGTCAGTTCGACCGGCTGGTTAGCCGCCTTTTTTTCCGTTGCGCAACCGCTGAGCGCCAGCGCCAGCACGCATAAGAGGAGACAAGCCTGTTTCAGTTTTTTCATTTTTCTAACCGCCTTTCTGCTTCTAAAGTTTTTTTATTGCCGCGATAAGCTTCTGCACTTGACCGAGTACGGCAGTATCCAGGACAAGCGCTGCAACAATACGCCAATCAGCACACAGTAGCACGGAATTAAAATGGCCTGCGACGCCAAACGCCCCGGCAGCGTAAGCCAGAACGGCAGCGCAAAATGCAAACTGAGCAGCGTCGGCGTGATCAGCAGCGACACCACTCCCTGACTGATCCCAATTGCCAGATAGATTTGCCAGGTCGCGATTTCGGACCAGGGACGCCGGGTCAAAATCCCGGCAAGCCAACCATGTAAACCGGCCGCCAACGTAAAGGTCGGCAGATATAAGCCGCTGGGCGAAATCGCAAAACCGGCGAGATCGCCAATGACGCCGATTAAAAAGCCCGCGCGTGCGCCGAGCATCAAGCCGCCCAACACCAGCGGCAGCGAACCGAAGCCCAGACGAATGCCATCAACGCCTTCAAACGGTATGCGTACGCTGAAAAAACGCGTCAGTATGATATTCAAAGCCACTAACATCGCCATATAGGCAATCGTTCTTGTCGTAAAACGCATCTTTATCCTCCGCCCTTTGCCATGTTATTTCTAAGATACGTCTTCGTCCGCCTCTTTTCCTCCCCATTCATCAAACCTTCTCCCCGTCTTTTGACAATCCGGCGACTTTTCTATAGAATAAAATAAGAAATGGTCATGCTTTTCTCATACCATCTGTAGCGGAAAACCAAGGTCTGTCAACGCGGACTCTTTTTTTTTACCCGGCTGCAAGCAAAGGAGGTTTTTTTTTGAAAAAGATCACACGCAAGCAACTTTTCTGCAAGGCGATCATGCTTTTTTCCGGCTCGGTCCTGGCGGCGGCGGGTTTGGAATTCTTTCTTGTTCCCAACCACATCATCGACGGCGGCATCGTCGGCCTCTCGATCATGGCGAGCTATCTGACCAATGCCCCGCTGAGTTGGTTCGTTGTCGCGCTCAATCTTCCTTTTCTTTATCTTGGCTATAAGAAAATCGGCAAATCCTTCGCCTTATCGACGATTTTTTCGATTATTTCCCTCTCCTATTGGCTCTCCGTCTTTCATCCGCTGGCCGAAGTCACGCATGATTTATTCCTCGCCGCGGTATTCGGCGGCATCATCGTCGGCATCGGCGTCGGCCTGATCATCCGCTATGGCGGTTCGCTTGACGGCACGGAAATCGTAGCCATCCTGATCGACCGGCGCAGTGGTTTTTCCGTCGGCGAGATCGTCATGCTCTTCAACCTCTTCATCTTGGGCGGTTCCGGTTTCTTATTGGGCTGGGACAAAGCGATGTATTCACTCGTGACCTATTTTATCGCCTTTAAGATGATCGACATCACGATTCAAGGCGTCGATGAATCTAAGGGCGTGCTGATCGTCTCCGACCAGCATCAGGAAATCGCGGCCGCCTTGATGGATCAACTGGGGCGCGGCGTCACAGTCTTTAACGGTGAGGGCGGCTTTTCCGGCGAAACCAAGAAAATCCTTTATTCCGTCATCACCCGTCTGGAAATCTCACAACTGAAAATCATCGTCAACGAGATCGATGATTCCGCCTTTGTCACGATCCAGGACGTCTATGACGTTGTCGGCGGCATGGTAAAAAAGAAAGCGTCGCATTAGACGCGTCAAAAGGAGCTCCACGCATGAAAGCATTCACCGCTTACACGATCACGGCCGAGCATGCCGGTCTGAGCGTCGAAACCTACCTAAAACAAGTGTTGCAGCTCTCCGGTCGCAAATTGCAAAAACTGACGCGGCAAAAAGGCATCCGTCTCGGCAATAAGCCGACCTTTCTGACCCGTCCGCTTAAAAACGGCGATATCTTGCGTATTCTGACGCTCGAAGACAGCGGCTACGGCGTAGAACCGGAAAGCGGCGCGCTTTCAATCCTCTTTGAAGACGAAGACGTCTTGGTCGTCGACAAGCCGCCCTATCAACTGGTACATCCCGCCGGCCGAACCACACACGGCACCGTGGCCAATCACCTGGCCTTCGAGTTTAGCCAGCGCGGCATCCTCTGCACGATCCGTCCGCTGCACCGTCTGGACCGCGATACTTCCGGCTGCCTCTTATTCGCGAAGAATGCGCAAAGTCAAACGCGTCTTGAAACGCAGCTCAAAGAACGCCGTTTGAAACGCAGCTACCAGGCATTGGTAGAGACAGCGCCGCAACCGCCCGCCGGTACGATCGACGCAGCAATCGGCGAACATCCGTCGCAGCCGAATCGAAGGGCCATATCGCCCAAAGGCGACGCGGCGGTGACCCACTACCAAACCCGGCAAAACTACGCCAGCGGCGCGCTGCTCGAGCTCGAACTGGAAACCGGCCGCACGCATCAGATTCGCGTTCACCTTGCGCACATCGGTTCGCCGCTTCTCGGCGACGGCATGTACGGCAAGCGCAGTCCTCTGCTGTCGCGTCAGGCGCTGCACGCTTACAGCATTCGCTTCTTCCAGCCAAGCAGCGGCGAAGAAATATGTGTGGAAGCCCCTTTGCCAAACGACTTTCTACGCGCGATCAATGCATTAGAAAAAGACAGCATTTAATACTCTTTTTAAAACCAAAGACACGAAAGGAGCTTTCTCCACTTCGTGTCTTTGGTTTTTCTTCATGTCTTCGTGTTGAAATAAATTCACTGCTAAAACAAATGAGCCGTCAGCACCATTCTCAATCCTAATGCAAAAAGGCAGAGAGCCAAAAGAAAAATCAGCGCCTTCGAGCGCACCTTCAGCGACAGCTTCGCGCCAGCCTGCGCGCCGATGACGGCGCCGACGCCGATCGGCAGTGCGGCCTCGAATACGATATTGTTCAGCAAGTAGTGTGCGACGACGCCGAAAAAGCTTGATATCGCAAGCACGAAATGCGATGTGGCCGCTGCGACATGCGCCGGAAAACCCAGCAGACAAATCATCGCCGGCACATGGATGACGCCGCCGCCGATGCCTAAAATGCTTGATAGAAAACCAATCAGCATGCTAAGCGCGACTCCCAGCAGTCGATTATAAGTGAAGCTGGCCTTATCAAACGTTTTTTCCTTTCCCGTAAGCGAAAAACGAAAGAACATCAATAGCGCCAGCAGCATCAGCACGCCGCCGAATGCGACGCGAAATCCGCTGCCGGAAAAATACTGTATCAAATAGCCGCCCAGAAAAGCGCCCGGTATCGTCGCTACACTGAAACGAACCGCCGCGTCGTAATAAACGCGTTGTTGCCGGATATAGGCGATGCTGCCGGATACGGCATTTAAAAAGACAACGGCCAGCGACGTTCCCGCCGCCTGTTGCGGTTCCCACTGCAAGAGCAGAATAAAGAAAGGCACCAAAAACAGTCCGCCGCCGATCCCGACCATGGTGCCAAAACATCCCACCGCGAAACCTAAAAGCAAAAAACCTCCGCTTAGCATACGTATCCTCCCCAACGAACATCGTTGCATCGCTATCAATTGCTGCATCATACCGCGTGCGCTAAAAAAAGACAAGACTTTTTTACTTAAGCCTTGCCTTTCCTGTCGCTCTTCAGCGACACATCGCATTGGGTTTTAGTACCTTCTCCTGATACATTCGCTCATCCGCTTCTTTGAACGTATCCAGCATCGTCGCTTGCGCATTTCCCTGCAACGACAAACCAACCGAAATGCTCAAATCTGTTGCACCTGCCTTTTCGTTGTACTGCTCGACAGCAGTTTGAATACGCTCTTTTAAGCGCTCCATCAACAGCCTGTCCGCATCAGGAACCAGCACCGCAAATTCATCGCCGCCGATTCGCGCTACCATATCACACGGACGAAAGGTCTTTCTCAATACGTCAGCTGCCGCCTGCAGCATCTTATCCCCAGCTTCGTGCCCCTGCGAATCATTAATTCGCTTGAGACCGTCCATATCGCAAACAAGTACGCCCGTTCCCCCTTGGCGTCGTTTCCCTAAACGCTGCATTTCCTGTTCAAAATAAGCACGGTTGTACAAACCCGTTAACGCGTCATGCATACTGATATATTTAACTTCTTCATAAGCGTTCTCCAGTTCGCGCGTTCGCTCATTGAGCAGACAAGTCCGCTCCTGCACTTTTTCTTCCAGTTGTTGATATACATTAATATTTTCCAGTGAAATTGCTGATTGGGAAGCTACGACTTGTAAAATTTCAATTCGCTCCGGCGTAAAAGCTCCTTTGATTAAATTATTTTCCAAATACAAAACGCCGATTATCTTTTTCTGCGTACAAACCGGCATACAAAGAATCGATATCGGTTCCCGACTTAGTACATATGGATCATTGGCAAACAAGCGATCTGTCAGCGCATTTTGAATCACAAGACTTTCTTCCGTCCTCAGCACATAATTAACAATGCCGATCGAATATGCATCCTCGCCCGCCTCAGCTTCAACGACCGGGAAAATCCGACATTGCGAGCCTGCCATATCCGCCCGCCCTTCCACTTTTAGTTCAAGTCCCACTTGCGCAAGAAAGACGCCGCGTTGCGCTCCGGCATTCTCCATTACAATGCTCATCATTTTTACGATTAGCTGTTCATAATTCATTTCACTGGATAACATTTGCGCAATTTTTACAATACTGGCCCAATCAAAGGCTTGCGGCGCCGTCAAACGAAGTGAATCTTTACTGTTTAAGGCAGCGATGCTTTCTTCTGGTTTCATCCATAAGTACAAATACTGATCGCGCAGTCGCTTAGCTTTACTTTCCGCTCCCCACTGACGATATAGGTGATACGCTGCCATACGATATGAACGTGCAATCGTTTCTTTGTCTTGTTTTTGATAAAACTCTGCCGCTCGCTCATTCGCCAATGCAGCATCCTGCAAAAATTCATTTTTCTTTGCCGCTTCAAT
The DNA here is from genome assembly GCF_030542965.1 of Azotosporobacter soli. Classification (NCBI taxonomy): domain Bacteria; kingdom Bacillati; phylum Bacillota; class Negativicutes; order Selenomonadales; family Sporomusaceae; genus Azotosporobacter; species Azotosporobacter soli. Next base: position 35,512 of record NZ_JAUAOA010000015.1, on the reverse strand, counting down.
CGCTTCATCAAAGGCCGTAGAAGCTTCCGCATAGTTTCGTTCATGAGCATACATTTCGGCTTGAAGAAAACGATATTTATAGCCATGCGTATGTGGCGCCGTTTTGGCCCACACCTTCAGGCGTTTCATTTGTTTGCCAATTTCATTTCGTTCCTGATCAGATAAACTGTCATACTCGATCAGGTAAATCAGCGTACTATAATAATAAAATACAGGATGATTGATCGTCGACAACACACTTTCCAGATACAGCTTCGCCATACGCATAGACGCAAGCGCTTCTTTCTGTTGCCCCAAAAATAATTGTTCCAACATTTTATTGCTATAGGTGTAATAAAGCCCGTTACTGTCATTTTTGCGCTGATACTCCATCAGCTGCGCTGCTTCATCCTGTCCTTCCAGGTTATCGGCGCGACGTAAGTTTCCGACCAATTGCGCAAAAGAACGCGTATAGGCATATTGCGTTTCCTGGCACAGTTCGCTTTTTATTTTTTCCGAGGCAGCCAACAAGTCCGCCTCAACGTCAGCAAGCGGCGCACCGGAAAAAAAGGAGTGAAAGCCATGCGCCATTAACGCCCATGCCGCATATTCTAAATCTCCGTCAGCCATCGCAACACGATAGGCGCGCATAAATTCTGCAATCACCTTTTTCAGCGGATCTTTCCAGTGCGCAGCAAACAGATTGCCGACGAGCATCGTCTTACCAACGGCTTCCTGATAATTCCCCTTCTCAATCGCCTCCAGACCGAATTTAGCAAATTTATATCCCGTCCCAAGGTCGCCCAAAACGCCTCCGACAATGACGCCGTATAGGCAATATGCGAACGGACTGCGAGAGGACTTGCCGTATTTAACGGTGATTTCCACTTGTTTCAATACCATCAATACAAATAATTCCGGTGCTGCCAGGTAGGCCGATGACGATACTGCCGCCAAAATCCGCATAATCGCTTCTTGTCTTTGATCGCGCAGTGCCGGCAGTTCCTCTAGCGATTCTAAACCACGAAGTTGGAGAAAAAATTTTGACGTCGTCAGTTGCAGCAACAAATATGGTTTTGCTATCTTTCTGGGAAAATTAACGCCCAACATCGACAACGCTGTACGTGCCAATTCGACGCCTTCGCCCGCTTTACCACTCGCCAGCAGCGCACGAATTTGAATTTCATAAATCGATACGCGAACAAAAGGATCCTGACAATTGACAAATACGCTATCGCTGTAAGTCTGCATCATCGCATATGCGCCGCAAGAATAGGCAACTGTCGCAGCCTGCACATATACGTCGAGCGCCAACGCCGGATTTTTTTGCCAAGCATCTGTTCCCAAGAGTTCCAACGCACGGTGAAAATGAACCAACGAAGTGCTAAAAGCAGAGGATTTCTTAGCTCTTTTTCCGGCCCAATAGTTTAAAGCTCCTAATTCGCGCAGTTCGGCCGGATCGCTTATTAACGGTTGCGCCGCGTTCAAATGCCTGACCATATCGAAAATCCTGCTTTCACCGCCCACCGTCTTTTCCTGTTCACGCAAAATACGGCCAATTCGCAAATGGAGTTCCATACGTTGCGTTTCACTAAGTAAGCTTTGCGCTGCTTGTTGAATGCTGTCATGAAAAAAACGGAATACAGAATCAACCTTTGCATCTTGAATATACTTGTAAGCCGGATCGAGCGGCTGGATAAAGCCTTCCTGCAATGCATTCCAAAGAGCAGCTGCTATCAGATGCTGCCGATTTGGATCAAGTTCCGACAACAATGTAAAATCAAAACGATTTCCGACCAACGCCGCCATTCCGAGCACACGCTGCGTATTTTCATCCTGACTGTTGATTCGCTTGCTAAGAAGGCCCACCATGCTATCGGAAATTCCTGCATTTTTGATGCCTGCCAAATCCCATTTCCAACACATGGCCTGGTAATCAAGCCAAATTAAATGTTGTTTCTCCAACTGCAATAATATCTCATTGATAAAAAACGGTACGCCGTCCGTTTTATGGTGAATCAACTCGGCCAGCGCCTGCACATTTTTCACATCACTCTTCAATGCATCGGCCAGCAGTTCCGAAATGGCCGAAACGCCAAGCGGCATTAAATGAATGGTTTTGATGCCTCTGCCATTTCTTTTTTCCATTTCTTCTAACGCAACGGACAACGGATGCAGTTCATTTATGCCGTCTTTTCGGTAAGCGCCGATCAGGTACAAATAGCCGTGCTCCTTCGTCAAGGCCAGCGTACGCAAAAGTTCAATCGACGCATCATCCACCCACTGCAGATCATCAAGAAAGATCACCAGTGTCTGCCGGGATCCGACAAACGCGCTGATGAATTCACGAAAAACAAAATGAAAACGATTTTTATTTTCCACAGGCGTCAACTCCTCAACCGCCGCCTGCTCGCCAATAATAAATTTTACTTCCGGCACCACATCTGTAATAATTCGTCCATTCGCAGCCAATTTTTCCTTTAAACGTGTTTTGAGCTGGGCAATTTTCTCTTCCGGCTCCGTCAGCACAACGCGCACCAAATCGCGAAACGCGTCAAGCAAGGCGCTATAAGGAATTTCATGTTTGTGTTTTTCATATTTTCCCGTTACGAAATAGCCGCGCCCCTGTATAACCGCTTTTTGCAATTCGCTGACAAGCAGACTTTTGCCGACGCCGGAAGGTCCTGTTATTAACAGCATTTCAAAGCCGCCACGGTATACCTTTTCATAACCGCTAATCAATTCCGTCAATTCCTGCTTGCGCCCATAGAGGCGTTGCGGAATTTCAAACTTGCCAAGATCATCCTTCTGGCCAAGCATAAAATCATCGATTCTGCCCTTATTTTCCAATTGATCCAGACAATTTTCCAAATCTGCTTTGACGCCGTACAAACTTTGATAGCGATCCTCTGCATTTTTAGCCAGCAACTTCATTACAATGCGCGACAGCATAGGCGGAATTTTTTCATTTAGCTCCGTCAAAGGCTTCGGTTCCTTGGCCAGCAGGCAATGCATCAATTCTACCGAATCCTGGGCGTGTGGAAACAGAAATTGATTGCTCATTATTTCATAAAAGGTCGCGCCAAGCGCATAATAATCGGCGCGATAATCAACGATGCGGTTCATCCGTCCGGTTTGCTCCGGCGCCATGTACGCCAACGTCCCTTCAATTCTCGGGCGCGGCACATTTACAATATTTTCTCTTGTCAACCGCGTTGCGTTGCCAAAATCGATAAGTTTTACCTGACCAGTTGACTGATTCAAAACAATATTGGCCGGATTTAAGTCTTTATGAATAACAGCCTTGCTGTGAACCGTACTTAACCCATCAATCACTTTGAGAAACAGGGTTATTTTTTGCCGCATGCGCCATTTTGAACAATCTAAATCATTTAACGCCATACCGCCAAAGTCTTCATACACAATGATGTTCGTACCATTTTCTTCAATTAAGTCCAATGCTTTTATTACGCTAGGACCGCTGACTTCTTTTGTCAGTTCATATTCATAACGCAATTGAGCCTCTTTTTCTGGACCAGGGTACTCTTCATGGCTCATTTTTAGAACGACCGCTTTCCGGTCTTTTAACGTTGTTGCCCGATATAGAATGCTGGTCGTACTTTCATACATTTTTTCTCCCAGCTCATATTCGCGTGCCAGCATACTCAACCCCGTCCTTTCCGCCTAACTGAAAGCGACTCTGTTTATATCGCAAAATCCAAATTTTCACCTTCCAGATCGAGGCTGATCAGTTTATGACCAAAACCATTCAGTTCAACATAGGCCTGACCGACTAAACTACCATCCGCGTTTGTGACGCTACACGCCCCTTCCCAATATTCCGGGCCAATCCACCATCCATGTCGCGCCAGCAGACTTTGATCCTGAACCAACGGCGTAACAGAAAAGATCTCCCCCTTGACATTAAGTCGCCAGCGAGCAGGAAAGCGAATCCGGCTCTCCGGACACTGCCACGAGTCTAATATCGTTACGAAAAAGTCATTCATACCCAATTCCTGCGTCGCTTGCAGCGAAGTGATCGAACCAATTCGTTCCTGCTGATAAGCCGTCCCCAAAAAGTCATAAAGCATAATGGCGCGTCCGTCGTTGAGGCTTAACGCAAACCACTGCCATCCTTTAAAAATGCTCTCATATAAGTCACCATATTGACGGTCAAACCAGCTTTCGCCCGTTACGGCATATTCCTGCCCGTCAATTCGAATGGTTCCCTGAACCTGCATCCGCTCGCGTGCATAATAATAGGTATAGCCGCCGAACGAATAGTCGTGAGCCTCACCGCCATAATGCATCACCGGCTGCTTCCTATCCGTTAGTTGCAGTTGCAGCTCGTATTTCCCAACTTCACAGGATAGGCGATCCCGTCCGCCGCCGCCGTTTGCAACAATGACTGCCCTGCCGTCTTCTTCGGCTTGCATCGCAAAGCGGCCTGCCAATCGTTTCGGCAAGCTGCAAAATTCAACTTCTTCCCGGTATTGGAATGAAGCTTCGCTTATATCGGTAATAGCCGCTTGAGCCAGTTGATTCTTAAAGAAAATCCAGCTATTAAAAGCAAAAAATACAATTTCAAAACCATATTTCCGTCCCGTCTCTGACTCGAGATGGCCTGTCCAATACCACCACTGCACATCCTGCTCTCTAAGAAACCCATCCGCTTCAGGCAACCTGATTGGCTTACGTTTACGGGAGCGAAATAAATAGTGAAGCGGCCGCAGCAGCGAATAGCGATAAACAAGAGCATGATACAGACGTCCCAATATTTTTTTCATCGCGTCTCCTTAGCGCAGCGGCGTAAAAGAAAATCCCGCCGCTTCTCTTTCTTTGCCCAACAATCGCCGGATTCCATCAATCAACGCACTCTCGGCAAATTCCGCCAGCACGGTCAACAGCAATTCCGGTTCGCGCTCGCGGCTAAGCAGCCCCGCCAGTTCCGTAATGCTGAACTCTCGAACCACTGCCTTTAGGGCGTCAATGGATTGACGTTCATCAAGCTGCAGGCAAAACATCGTTTCCAGCATACCGCCGCCAAATGTATCCAGCATCCTCTTCGTAAAACGGTCAATTAATTCGGACTCCGCATAAGCGAGAAAATGCAAGACGACTTTGTCCATGCAGATTTCGTACTTTTGTCGTTCATTAAAAACTGCCGCCCGGTTTAAGTTTATCTGATCAAGCGCATCATCCTGCAGCAATTGATGCAAACCAGCAGCATAGGTCCGATAGTTTTGCAAAATAAATGACATTCCCCAGCCAGCCGGAATTGTCCAACAGCCGGCATCGCCAATGAAAGCAATCCGGTCTGTCGCACATTGCTGCGACAGACCGCCGGACGGATACCAGCCAAAGCGTTCACAAGCCACGCGACCGGTACGAAATGCAGCTAAATCCGGATCACGCTGCAACAAATCGTCCAAGTGATTTTTGATAAATGACTTCTCCACAGTATCTGTAGTAAAAAACAAAATAAAGACAAAAACCTTTTTCTCATCGAGTACTTCATATTCCATAATCGGCTTGAGCTGCGACAGCGTCGCCCGTGCATCAAGCGGACTCGACTTAAATGACTGCCAGAGCATATAATCGCCAACTTGCATCGCACCGAGCGTCCCTGGATGCGACAATTGCGCCGTATTTTCAAATTCCAGTTCATAGCCGTATACCGACCACCAAAAATATCCCTCTCGACTGATACGCTGTTTTTGCGCGAGCGAAGAATGGTATCCTGATGCATCAAGCAACATACGCGTCCTGTATTCCTGCCCGCCCTGAGCGCGCACACGAACTGCATTCTCCTCCACTATATGATCAAGATAAGCCGTATTCTCAATAACCGTAGACTTTGACTGACGAATAACATCGGCCCAGTGATTAAGCAACTCCGTTTGTCTAATATACGGATAGCATTTCCAACGTTCGTCACTGTCCCAAGGAGCCACCGCTTCCCACTGAATCGACAAAGTAGGCGTGTACTCGAGAAAACGACGCACCCCGTTATAGGCAAAAGACTGTACGCTCGCATCCGCGGTCGCCAGAATGGATCCCGGTACAATCCAGGCGCGATCCGTATCGCCAATTTTCCCTTTTTCCATGAGCAATATCCGGTTGCCAAGCTTCGCCAGTTCGGCTCCAACACTCAATCCTGCCGGACCGCCCCCAACAATCGCAACATCATAATCATACTCCATCGCAGTCTCATCCTTTTCACTGGCGTATAAAACACTTAATTAAAACCTTTCTTCTATTTTTTGTAAATTCCTGCTCATAAATATAATCTTATATAATTCTTAATAAACAGCTCCCGTTGGCCGCATCGCCAACGGGAGCTGTTTATTTTATCGAATTTGCAATACATTCATTGCACCGATTATTCGGATCTGATCAAGACAAGCCGGAATCAAAAGCGTCTCACCGGCTGCGACGCTTTCGCTGCCGCCTTGGTATTCAATCTTTCCTCGCCCTTCGGTAATGCAGAGAATCATAAATGCCCCCTGCGTGGCAAGCTGTTTCTCTCCGGCACACTGGATTGCCTCCAGCGAAAAATAAGGGCAGTGAACCGGTTGGCTAAAATCCACGCTCGCTTCAGCCGAAAAATCAACGGCATCAAGAGCCTGATCGATATGCAGCTCGCGTCTTGCGCCGTTTGCCGCTACGCGGTCATAGTCGTACAGGCGGTATGTGGTATCCGAACTTTGCTGCACCTCATAAACCACTACGCCTTCGAGCAAGGCATGAATCATGCCTGCCGGAACAAAAACAAGATCGCCCTTTTTAACCGTGACGGTTTTAATCGAATCTAGAATTCGTCCCTCCTGCATGACCTGCTCAAGTCGCGCTCTGTCAACGCCAGCTTTAAGGCCATAGATGATTTGCGCGCCCGGCTCTGCCTCTGCAACATACCAGGCCTCGGTTTTTCCGTTGCCAAGCACGCTGTCTGCCGGATGGACCTGAAGCGAAAGTTTGTCATTGGCATCGATAATTTTGATCAAGAGCGGAAATTCGGTCAGCCGCGCTGCCGTTTCTCCCAGCAGCTTCTCTCGATAATCTTTCATCAATTCATTTAAATCTTTGCCTGCCAGCGCTCCATTGACCACCCGACTGACATCGCCGCCATAACCGGATAGCTCCCAGCTTTCACCGATTTTGCCCTCCGGCAGTTTGCGTTGTAAGAGCGATGCCATTTTGCGCCCGCCCCAAATGCGCTCCTTGTAAATCGGTTCAAATTTTAACGGATACATAAGCCTGTCCCCCTGCCGCATCAGATAGTGTCATCCCTAATAGTAGCACATTATTGAAGGCATGCAAGCCACAATAATTGCCACAGGCCTGCGGCAATTATTTCATGGCAAAGCATAACAACCCTACTCCTTCCTTTGAACAGCAAAGAAGCGGCCTGCAACAGGTCGCCTGAGACGGTCGACAAAACGAAATCACGCGGGATGTTTTTTACACGAAGAGTTGAAGAAGGGAAGCGGGCTGATTCTATCGGCCCGCTTCCCTTCTTCGTGTTATCGAATTCTACTCTCGTTTGGCCTTAGGATTGTTTGCGTTCGCGGTTAATGTACGAAGCCAGCGGATCGGCCACCGTGCCGACGATGACTTGCAGACTGACCGCGTCCATTTTCATGACGCCGGTCGCGCCGAGTTGTTTCAGTTTGCCTTCATTAATCAGGCTCATGTCCTTGACGACAATCCGCAACCGTGTGATGCAAGCGTCAAGTGACGTGATGTTTTCCTTGCCGCCGAGCGCCAGCAAAATATTATGCGCCCGCTCAGTCAGATCGGCCTGCTGTTCGGTAACGCCGTCAACGTCCTCATCGCCATTGTCCGTTTCGCGGCCCGGCGTCGGCAGGTCGAATTTCTTGATCACGAATACGAAGACCAGATAGTAAATGACCGCGAAGGCCGCACCGACGGCCCAAAGCAGCGCCGGTTTCGTCGCGATGCCGTAATTGAGCACATAATCGATTGCACCGGCGGAAAAGCCGAAGCCCAGTTTCATGCCGAGCGATGCGGTGATAAACATCGACAGGCCCGTCAGGAGCGCATGCGCAGCATATAAGCCCGGCGCGAGGAATAAGAAGGTGAATTCGATCGGCTCCGTGATGCCGGTCAGGAAGGAGGTCAACGCGATGCCGAGCATCATGCCGGTGATTGCTTTGCGTTTTTCCGGTCTGGCCGTAGTGATCATGGCCAGGCAGGCAGCCGGCAATGCAAACATGAAAATCGGGAAGAAACCGGTCATAAACGTGCCGGCCGTCGGGTCATGCGCAAAGAAACGCGTCAGGTCGCCGTTGACGACCTTGCCGGCCGCATCGGTGAACGTACCGAACTGAAACCAAAAGAGGCTGTTCAAAACATGATGCAAACCGAACGGGATCAACGCACGGTTCAGAATGCCGAAAATCATCGCACCGACCGCACCGGAACCGGCGATCGCATTGCCGAACGTATTCAAGCCATGCTGGATCAGCGGCCACACGTAGCCTGCCAAAACGCCTATAACCAGCATATAGATCGAAGTTATGATCGGCACGAAGCGTTTGCCGCCAAAGAAGCCAAGAAAATCCGGCAGCTTGATGTTACGATATTTATTATACAAATAGCCTGCTACCATGCCGGAGAGGAAACCTGCGAGAACGCCCATATTGATCGTCTTGTCAAAACTGGTGCCGACTTTAGTCAATACGAAATAGCCGACCAAAGCGGCGAGACCGGCAACGCCGTTGTTCTCTTCCGCCAGACCTACTGCGATGCCTACCGCAAAGATGACCGCCAGATTACCGAAAATAGCATCGCCAGCCTGGAACATCCACGGCCAGTTCAGAATGTCCGGCGCGCCAAGACGCAGCAAAAGTGCGGCGGCCGGCAATACAGCGACCGGCGTCATCAGCGCCTTGCCTAATTTTTGGATATACCCCATTACATTTGATGACATTGTTCTACCTCCTTGTTTTTTATAATCTACCCGGAATACCGGGGTCGTACCTCTTTAGCTGCAGAGTTTTTCGATATGGATCGCAATATAGCCGACTTCGCCTTCCGGCACTTCTTTCAGTTCCAATTCGAAGGCGATCATCTTGCTGATCTTGCGCGCCAGAAGATATGAGGTCTTATACTTGCGCTTAATCGTCGAGAGCAAATCGTTGGGAATCGGCGTATTGCTGGTCAAACGCTGCACCGTGAAGCGCACATGCGTGATAAAGCGCGCGTAATCAAGCGACTGTCGGTCAATGGTTATGGCGCGTTCCTCTTCGATCAGTTCCACGATGCTGTTCGCCAGATACGCGCATTTCACGGTCTGTGACAATTTCCCCTGGTTGCGCGCCGAATGAATGTGCATGGCAATAAAGCCGATTTCACCGTCTGGAATCGTAAGTTTCGTCTCCTGGCGCAGCATTTGAACAGCCTGCTCCGCCAACTGAAATTCGGTCTTATAAAGCAGTTCGATCTCCGTCAGGAACGGATTATGGATCTGTTCGCCGTTCATGACCCGTTTGACCATGAACGCAATATGGTCGACCAGATTGATGTGGATGTTTTCGTCCAACTCTTCGCCGAGCCGCTCACCGATCATGCGGATGATTTTTTGGCAGATACGAAAGGTTTCATCATTGACTTGGCTTAGCAGTTTGCAAAAGCGGTCATGGTTTTCCGCATCCTGCATCGCAAAGATCTTCTCCACTTCGGTTCCTGCTGCGATCCGGTCTCCGCTCTGGCGGCCAAAGCCGATGCCTTTCGACATTAAAATCTGTTCTTTGCCGTCCGCCGCCGCGAGGACGATATTATTGTTAAACACTTTGAGGATTTCACATTGATCGCTTCTCACCGCAAGCCCCCCACGACTGCTTCACAGTCCGCTTCATTTATGCGAAAACATGGCATCTTTACCGCCGGTTACTTTTTTATCGAGCATCACCTCGATTTTTTTGATGTTAGCCATTGAAGTAATGACAACCGGCGTTATCAAAGAATATCCGGCCGCTTCGATCTTAGAGCGATCAATGCGCAGAACCGGCTGTCCGGCCTTAACCTGCGCCCCTTCTTCGGCAAGGCGTTCAAAGCCTTCTCCCTCCATTTTTACCGTATCCATCCCTACATGAACCAAGACTTCCAGCTTGTCCTTCGTCGTGATCGCAAAGGCATGATTGGTGCGAAACACCAACGTCAGCGTACCATCCACCGGCGCGTAGACCGTGTCGTCGCACAGCTCGCTCAGCGCCGCACCGTCACCGATGATACGCTGCGCAAACGCCGCGTCCGGCACCATGTCAAGACCGATAACTTTTCCGCTGATTGGCGCGATGATATCCTGACTCTTTTGAAATAAGCTAAACATTGTCTGTCCTCCTCAGCATTTCCATTCTCGAAAATCAAAAAGCCCGGCTTTGCCGGGCTAACGCCCTCAGCAACCGCCTTGCGTCCCCCGGCAACGTCGCAAGTAAATTGCAACGAACACAAGAGAAAAAATAAAGGCATGAGCTGAGAGCTCATGCCTGATTCAACAGTAACACGCTATGTTTTTATTATAGGCAGGACGCTGTTCATTGTCAAGCTAAAGGATTTCCACTTTTTTTAGCGCCTGCGCCACACGCTGCAAAACGCCTGCCCAATCGCCGTTTTTTTCCTGACGGAACAAACGCATGCTGGGATACCAGTAACTATCTTCTCGCTTCAGTTGCCATCGCCAATCCGGTAAAAACGGCACTAATAACCAAACCGGTTTGCCCATCGCTCCGGCCAAATGAGCCACCGATGAATCCACCGCGATCAGAAGGTCGAGCTGATCAAGCGCCGCGGCGGTCTGCGAAAAATCCGTCAGCTGCGCCGACCAATCAAGTACATCTTGCGCGCTCTCGTCCTGCAAATCATCACTGCTCCTGCCGACCTGCAAACTATGCCACTCTACATCCTTTTCACGCAGCAGTGCCCTGAACTGTTCGAAGGGGATGGAGCGGTTGGCGTCATTGTGATGGCCGGGATTTCCGGCCCAGACAATGCCTATTTTCAGTCTGCCCGGCAAGCGTCTCGCATCGATTCGCGCCCGCCATGCGCAGCGTAGCGCCGAAGACGCCGCCGCATACGGAATAGGCGTCGCCAAAAGCGTCGGCTCGCCCTCGTGCAAGAGTGCAGGCAGACTCGGAAGCGGGCAGGCGAAATCAAAAGCCTGTTCCGGACGCACTGCACCGATATGAATGGATATCTTTTCATCAAGCGCATCAAATACGCCGCCCAGTTCAGACGGCAGCCAGACGACGACCGCAGCGCCCAGCGCTGCGACCAGCGGCGCATAACGAACAAACTGAATCGTATCGCCGAATCCCTGTTCATAATATAAGAGAATACTTCGGCCTTGCAACGTCTCGCCGGACCAGCGCGGAATCCCCTGAGCCCGACGCGTCGGCTGCTTCATGCGCCACTTATCATATTGCCGCCAGCCCTCCGCAAAACGCCCTTGCAATAATTTTAACGTCGCCAGTGAATGATGCGCCTCGCCATATTCAGGCTGAAGATAAACAGCCTGTTCAAGACACTCCTCCGCTTCCGGCAGTTGTAATGCTTTCTTCAGCAAGTTCCCCAGATTGTAATAGGCTTGCGCATACATCGCATCTCGGCGGATCGCTGCGCGGTAGTACTTTTTTGCCTCTTCCAGCTTGCCCAGTTCTTCCGACGCCAAACCCAGGTTATTGTGAATCGCCGCGCATTCCGGCGCCAAGCTGAGCGCGACTTCCAAACAAGCCTCCGCTTCAGCAAAGCGTCTCGTCTCGATAAAGACCAGCGCCAGATTATTGTAGCCTTCCGCCCGCTTTGGCTCCAGATCGACCGTTTTGCGAAAACACGCCTCCGCCTCGCTCCATTTTTCCTGATTCAGCAAGGCCAGGCCCAAACCACCGTAAGCCACGGCGTTTTCCGGCTCTTGAGCGATCGCCAGACAAAACGCCGCGGCAGCGGTCTCGAACGCACCGTTTTCCAAAGCCAGCGTCCCCAGCTCCATTTCTTGCGCTTCACTGCGCGCCTTTTTCTGCCTGCCCGCCATATTCTTCAAACCTCCTTAGCGGATTTCAATCCGATACGCCGCGCGAAAGGTTTCGTGCGCAGCCAGTTTCTGCATACCTTCCTTCTTTTCAAACGCACGTTCTTCATCGGCCAGATCTGCCACGCCGTACCACGGTTCAAGGCAAATAAATGGCGCAGCCTCCTTTGACCAGATGCCAAGATAGGGAAAACCTTCGAACATCACTTTTACCGACTTGTCAGATTTGCGGCTTTTCAAACTGACCACGCGCGACTGCAAACCTTTAAAAACCAGCGCATCATTAGCAAAGAGCGGATAATTCAGGCCAATCACCGCTTCGTTTTTTAACAAGGGTTTCGTTTCCAAGCGTAATAATCCATGTTCCAACAAATAGTTGCCGATCGTCTCCATTTTTTCGAATTCCAGATAATAATCGGCAAATGTTTCGCCGCTCACTAGCGGACAATTAAAAGCCGGATGCGCGCCGATTGAAAAAAACATCTCCGTATCCATTTTATTTTCCACGCGATACGCGACGTTAATGGCGTTAACGCACAAACGATATTCAATGCACAACGCAAAATGATAGGGATATTTTTTCAGCGTCGCCGCATCGGCCTTCAAACAATATGTGACTGCGTCTGGACTTTGTTCCACAACGCTAAATTCCATGTCCCGCGCAAAACCGTGCTGCGTCATTGCATAGCTTTCGCCCGCAATCCGGCAACGATTGTCACGCAACCGCCCGACAATCGGAAACAGCACCGGTGCATGACGACCCCAATGCGCCGCATCCGCTTGCCAGAGGTATTCCGATCCGTCCTCGTTCAGCCGCAAACTCGTCAATTCGGCGCCAAGACTGTCAAGCGACGCCGTAATAAAATCATTTTTCAATGTCGTAATCATACTGTCCCCCTATCGCACCCGTCCATCTTATTTGTCGACGCGTAATCTTTATGATAATACCGCTTCCAGCTACTTTTTTCCTGCCATAAGTAAAAAAGATCTGCGTGTTAAAATCATAAAAAACCACCATCAAGCCTCAGGCTGATGGTGGTTTGCTGGTTTTCACTCAAATATCGACGATGATCGGCAGGATCATAGGCTTGCGCCCCGTCTTGGCAAAGAGGAACTTGCCGACCGCATCGCGGATTGCATTCTTAAGCGGCGCCCATTCCGTGATAGGGCCGTTCTCCGAACGCGCCAGCACGGTGCGGACGATCTTTTTCGCCTCGCCGATCAGTGCTTCGGCATCACGCACATAGACGAAACCGCGCGACACGATGTCCGGGCCGTCCAGTACGCAGCCGCGCTCCTTGTCGAGGGTCACAACGACGATGAATACGCCGTCCTGCGACAATTGACGGCGATCGCGAATCACGATGTTGCCGACATCGCCGACGCCTAAACCGTCGATGAAAATTTTGCCCGAGGCCACTTTGCCGGCAATTTTGCCGCTATCCGCGGTAAATTCGAACACCGCGCCATTTTCACCGATAAAGATATTTTCCTTTGGCACGCCAACTTCGGTCGCCAGACGTTCATGCGCCTTCAGCATCCGGAATTCGCCATGCACCGGAATCATGTATTTCGGCCGGATCAAATTGAGCATCAGCTTCAATTCTTCCTGGCTGGCATGACCGGAAACGTGAATGCCTTCGGATTTTTCATATACGACGTCCGCGCCCAGTTTCATCAGCGCATCGACAATCCGGCCGACGGAGCGCGCATTGCCGGGAATCGGCGTTGCCGCAATCAGTACCGTATCGCCGCGATTCAATTCGACGCTGCGATGGCTCTTGTTCGCCAAACGGCTCAGTGCGGCCATCGGCTCGCCTTGGCTGCCGGTAGTCAGGATCAGTATCCGATTCTCCGGATAGCGGGAAATCTCATTTGGTTCAATGATGACGCCGTCCGGAACTTGCATATAACCAAGTTCGGTCGCTTTTGCAACCACATTGACCATACTGCGGCCGAGTAAAGCCACTTTGCGCCCATAGCGGCAAGCGGAATCGATTGCCTGCTGCAAACGCGGCACATTGGAGGCAAAGGTCGTTAAGATGATCCGCCCCTTGGCTTCGGAAAAATGCACATCGAGCGCCTCGCTGACGGTGCGCTCCGACTTGGTATAACCGGGACGCTCCGCATTCGTGCTGTCCGACATCATGACGAGAACGCCTTCGTCGCCCAATTCGGCAAAGCGGTGCAAATCGGTCATCTTGCCGTCAACCGGCGTCTGGTCGATCTTGAAGTCGCCGGTATGGACGACCGTGCCGACCGGCGTCTTGAACGAAATGCCGAACGCATCGGCAATCGAGTGGTTGACGCGGATGAAGCCAATTTCAAACGCGCCGATCTGGATCTTTTCTCCGGCTTCCACCGGAATCAGATTGTGATCGGAAACGTGATATTCTTTCAGACGGCCTTCCACCAGACCCAAGGCCAGTTTAGAGCCATATACGGGTACGTCCATCTGGCGCAGCAAATAAAAGAGCGAGCCGATATGATCCTCATGTCCGTGCGTAATGACGACGGCGCGGACCTTATCCTTGTTTTCCACCAGGTAGCTCATGTCGGGAATGACCAGGTCGATCCCCAGCATGTCATCTTCGGGGAAAGCCAGGCCCGAGTCCATTACGACAATGTCATCGCCGTAGCGGAAAACAGTCATATTTTTGCCGATCTCCCCCAAACCGCCCAGAGGAATGATCGAAAGTTTTTCAGTTGTGTTCTTCAAAGGAACACCTCCATTCATTATATTCAACAGTAACATGTTGTTCGTAAGCCCTTAGAAATTGAAAACTAGGCACCCCCGCAGGCCCCTAGTTTTACTTCACTGTTGCATTGTAATCCGCACCCATGATCCTTAAAACTAACGCCGTTCAATTACTATTCAATTAATCTTAATCTACTTTTGGGAAATTTGCAACAATAATCAGCAAAGAAAACAAGGCTCCCTTTTACGGAAGCCTTGCAGAGCGTAGCTAAAATAGAATGAACATGAAAGAAGCGAAGCGGGCCGCTCCTATCGACCCGTTAAGAAGAAAGGAAGAAGAATAATAAAATCTTCCCGCCTTACCTTCTTCGACTCTTCGTGTAAAAACGTCCCGCTTGATTTCGTTTATGGAAGCCTTGTCGTTTCACAGCTTTTGCAGTAGCTCAGCCAGGACCTGATCCGCTTTGTCGTTCTCGATCTGGCAGGTACCGGCGTTCGGATGCCCACCGCCGCCGTAGCTCAGCATCAGCTTGCCGATATTCGTTTGCGATGCACGGTTCACGATCGATTTCCCGACCGTAAACACAGTATTTTGTCGGTTCAAGCCCCAGATTTCATGAATCGAGATCTGGCTCTCCGGAAACAGCGCATAGATCATAAAGCGGTTTCCGGTATAAATCGGCTCTTCCTCCTTCAAGTGCAGCACGACAATATGATCATGCACCGTTGCGCAGCGCTTGATTTGGTCTTTGAAATCTTTTTCATGCAGGAAGTACATGTCGGTCCGTTCTTTTACGTCCGGCAGGCGGAGAATTTCCTGGATCGTATGATTCTTGCAATAGGCGATCAGATCCATCATCAACTGATAATTGGAAACTCTGAAATCTTTAAAGCGTCCGAGTCCTGTCCTCGCATCCATGATGAAGCTGAGCAAGTCCCAACCGCGCGGATCGAGGATGTCTTCCACCGAGAATTGCGCCGCGTCGGCCTTGTCGACCGCCAGCATCATCTCCTCCGGAATAGCGGCAAATCGTTCCTTGCCGCCGAAATATTTATAGACGACGCGCGCCGCCGAAGGCGCGACACCGTCGATGACGTGATTCTGCTTGCCCCAGCCCACGCGGATCGTCTCGCTCAAATGATGGTCGAAAGCGAGTCCGGCCGTGTCGACATAGGGAAGATTCGTTGTAATGTCGCGTTCGGTGATCTCGACCTTGCCGTCCTGCATATCTTTCGGATGCGCAAATTTTATCTCATCGATCAGATTCATTTCATTCAGCAGCACGGCGCATACCAATCCGTCAAAATCACTGCGCGTCACCAAGCGATACTTCTTGCTTAAATCAAACATGGCAGCTCCCCCTTTTCTTCTTCATCCCCATCACTTTGTCACTCCTGCAACCGTTTCCCGTTATTACTATATCCTAATTCACCATAAAAAGGAAATTTCCTCCATTTACCTTTGCTTTTTTCCAATATATTTAAGCAAGAAGCGTTGCATTTATCTTACTTTTTCGTTATCATAAAAGATGATTTAGCACTCATGGAATCAGAGTGCTAACAAAACATCGTCGCCTGTGCGCGAAACGCAAGATAGCGTCGATTAGACTAGAATGGGAGGCTTCATGATGACACAAGAAAAACAGACCCGGGAATTTCAGGCGGAGACCAAGCAACTCTTGGAGATGATGGTACACTCCATCTATACGAATCGGGAAATTTTCCTGCGCGAACTGATCTCGAATGCATCCGACGCAATCGACAAGGTTCGTTTTCAATCATTGACCAATCCGGATTTACTGGAAGGAAACTCCGACTTTGAAATATATCTGTTGCCGGACGAAAAGACGAACACACTGACGATCTCCGACAACGGCATGGGCATGACTTATGATGAAGTCGTAGAAAATATCGGCACGATCGCCAAGTCCGGTACAAAGGCGTTCCTTGAAAAACTAAAAGAAGCCGGTTCGGTCGGCGACACCGAGCTGATCGGCCAATTCGGCGTCGGCTTTTACTCTGCGTTCATGGTAGCCAAAAGCGTCACGCTGATCACCCGCGCCGCCGGACAAGCAAGCGGCGTACGCTGGGAGTCGACCGGCGACGGAACCTACAGCATCGAAGAGTGCGAGAAAGACAGCCGCGGCACGACGATCATCCTGCATTTGAACGAAGAACATCACAGCAGCGAACATCCGGCGGAAAATTTCATCGAACGCCGCACGCTCTCCGATTTGATCAAGAAATATTCCGATTACATCCGCTATCCGATCAAGATGAGTTTCAGCGAAAAAGAAAAGCCGCGTGACGCCGAAGGCAAAATCATCGAAGATGCGGAAGAAATCGAAACGACAACCGTTCGTACGCTTAATTCAATGACGCCGCTCTGGACGCGCAACAAGAATGAGATCAGCCGCGAAGAATACGACAACTTCTATAAAGGAATGTTCCAGGACTGGGAAGCGCCGCTTGAAGTCATCCATTCCAAGGTCGAAGGCATGGTGGAATACACCTCGGTTCTCTTCCTGCCTGCCCATGCGCCGTTTGATTTTTACCAGCGCGAATCGACCAGCGGCATTCGCCTCTACTGCAAAAACGTTTTCATCATGGACAACTGTCAGGATCTCTTGCCGGAGCATCTGCGCTTCGTACGCGGTCTGGTCGACTCACCGGACCTATCGCTCAACATTTCTCGCGAATTGCTGCAGCAAAGCAGCCAATTGAAAAAAATCGGCAAGAATCTGGAGAAAAGCATCCTGAAAACCTTGGAATCGATGCTCGAGAAGGATCGCGCCAAATATGAACTCTTTTGGAAAGAATACGGCAAGGCGCTTAAAAGCGGCGTCTACTCCGATTTCTCCAGCCGGGAAAAACTGCAAGCGCTGCTGCTCTTCCCAACCTCGCACAGCACAGAAAACCTGGCCAGCCTGGATGAATACATCGCCCGCATGCCGGAAGGACAAAAAGTCATCTATTATGCCGCAGGCAAAGACCGCGCCGCCGTCGAACGTTTGCCGCAGATGGAACTGCTGCGCGACAAGGGCGTCGAAGTCCTCTACCTGTTCGATCGCGTGGATGAGTTCGCAATCGACGCACTGCGCGAATACAAGGAAAAAACCTTCCAGTCCGTCAGCCGCGGCGACCTGAATCTCGATGATCTGGGTTCTCCTGACGCCGAGAAACCGGCGACCGAAGAGATCGCCAAAGAAAATGAAAGCTTGATCAAAGCAATCCAGGAAAAACTCAGCGGTAAAGTGGCCGAAGTGCGCGTCAGCAGCCGTCTGAAATCAAGCGCAGTCTGCCTGGTCAGCGGCGACAGCGGCATCAGCCTGTCGATGGAACAGATCCTCGCGGAAATGAACCAAGGTATGTTCAAAGCGAGTCGCATCCTTGAACTCAATCCGACGCATGAACTGTTCGGCACCTTGAAGAACCTGCATGAAACAGCGCCGGATTCCGAGTCGTTCAAAGATTACTGCGATCTGCTCTACGGCCAGGCTCTTTTGATGGAAGGCCTGGCGCCGGAAGATCCGGTAAGCTTCGCGAATCTGGTAGCCAAACTGATGGCCAAATAAATCGGCCCAAAGGAAAAGAAGCCTGCACATGCAGGCTTCTTTTCCTTTGGTTTCTTATAGGAACGGCAACATACCCTTTTCTTTGGCTTGCGCGACCACCTGCTGACAGGCGATATAATCCTGACTGTTTTGAAACGGCGCGTTGGCGCTTTGAACCGCTTCCTGTTCCTTTTGCTGCTTGGCAGCCTCCGAAGCGGCATACTTCGCTTTTTCCTCTTTCTCAGCCGCTTCTTTCTTTTCCTCGTCGCTCAGCGGTACCCGTCCGATCAGCACCTTGAAATTGTCGCTGATCACGACATAGGTATAGGCGTATTGCCCGTCTCGTACCGTCAGATATTTCGGCTTCGTGTCGTTCGATTTCGCGTTTTCGCTGCTTTTGCTTGTGCCAAGCGTCGCAGCCACCTTGAAACTACCTAGGTCTCCGATTCCGTTTGTCATGTTTTTGCGCCTCCTTATCATTCATACGTATGATAGGTCCGGATAAATCCGGCCCGGTCGCATCCATGCATAAAACGATTCGCCTTCCTGGCTTATCCCCTTTTTCACCTCCCGTCACAGACTCTACTAATACTATCGTAATCTGACGACGCAATCTTCACTGTTTTTCCGCTTCACGCTCATTTTCTTGCCGCGCCCAGTCGCAGCAGACATGTTATAATAGAAGTAGCTTATCTATATTATCCGGAGGAATCATGATGAACCGCAAACCCATCCGCCACTCTCTCGTCACCATGTCCGCCGTCATGATGCCGGAACATGCCAATCCGGCCGGCAATGTGCACGGCGGTGAAATTATGAAGCTCATGGACACCGCGGCGGGCGTCGTCGCGCGCCGCCATACGCGCGCCAATGTCGTCACCGCCCGCGTGGATCAACTGGAATTCCATCATCCGGTTCGGATCGGCGATCTGGTGACCTGCCACGGTCGCTTGACGTTCACCGGACGCAGTTCCATGGAAATTTCCGTGAGCGTAAGCGTAGAAGATCTGAGCAATGAAGAACCGGAAAAAATCGCATTGACCGCTTTTTTCACGCTGGTTTCTCTGGACGCCAACGGAAAACCACAACCGGTTCCCGAGGCGGCTACGGAAGACGAAGAAGAAAAGCACCTTTTCCTCGAAGGCCAAAAACGCTATTTGTCCCGCAAAAAAAGCGGCGCCTGATCGTTTTCCTGCAGGAAAACGGTTGCTGCCCACCGAACATGTTCAGTCATTGTCTTGTCACTTGAAACCACACTTATTGCAAAAGGAGTCGCTTTCATGGATGATCCGACCTCCCTACCCGCCGAAAACGGGCGCTACGCTCTCAGCATCACGGAAGTGGGCGTTTATGTCAAAGTATATCCGCCGAAAAACGGCGGCCAGCCTCTTCACCAATCCGTCATTCTCGAAGAGTTAAAGAAACGAAATATCACTCTCTTTCTTTTGCCGGCCATTGAAAAGGCCGTTCTGGAAGCAAAAGGACGCCCCGTTCTGATCGCCAACCCGCTGCCGCCAGAGCCGCCTCCGGCCGTTCCGGCGGAAATCCGGGTCCATATCCGTCCGGATCGCCTGCGCGCCTTCGTCGATGTGATCTTGCCGCCTGACGCCAGTCCTGTGAGTGCGGCGCAGATCCTGCAGGAACTTCACGCAGCCAGAGTCATCTACGGCATTGACCATGCAGCCATCGCCGACTTAGTT
The DNA here is from genome assembly GCF_030542965.1 of Azotosporobacter soli. Classification (NCBI taxonomy): domain Bacteria; kingdom Bacillati; phylum Bacillota; class Negativicutes; order Selenomonadales; family Sporomusaceae; genus Azotosporobacter; species Azotosporobacter soli. The sequence continues at coordinate 15,532 of NZ_JAUAOA010000015.1, read as the reverse complement.
GATCAGGGCTCCGGCACCGGAGTTTGCTGCGCGCGCGGCAAAGCGCCGCAGGACGGCACGGACGCCGTCCTGACTTATCATATCGACATCGAAGCGCAGGGCCGGCCGGAGGAAATCGACGGCGATCGTGTCGATTTCAAAAACATCAATAAATTCCTCAGCGTAAGCGCAGACCAGTTATTGCTCGAAAAAATTCCGGCCAGCGCCGGCATTCCCGGCAACGACATCTTCGGCAACCTGATTCCCGCCAAGCATGGCAAAGAGATCGCCCTGCCGGTCGGAAAGAACGTCAGCGTCAAGGACAAGTTGAAGCTGCTGGCCGCAATCGACGGGCAGCTTCATATCGCGCACGGACGCGTCGGCGTTCTGCCGCTTTTAGAAATCAAGTCGGACATCGATTACGACACCGGCAACATCGATTTTATCGGCAGCGTCTTAGTGCACGGTTCCCTACAATGCGGCTTCTCGCTCAAAGCCGGCGGTAATGTGGAGATTCGCGGCAGCGTCAGCGGCGGCGTGATCGAAGCGACCAACATCCTTGTTCATAAAGGCATCCAAGGCATGAACCGCAGCCAGATCAAGGCGCGGGAGGACATCTCGGCGCTGTTTGTCGAAAATGCCTCCCTGTTCGCCGGAAGAAGCGTGACGGTCAGCGATGTCGTCATGAACAGTTCCATCTTCGCCGGTCTCAAGGTCGCGGTGATCGGACGTCGCGGCCGCATCATCGGCGGACGGATTTCAGCAGGCGAAGAGATCTGCAGCAAGACTGTCGGCAATCACACGCACCTCTTGACCCGACTTGAAGTCGCAGGCAACCCCTTTCTCAAGGACGAACTCGATGCGCTCCGCCTCTCGGTAACCACCTTCGAATCCTTATACCAAGAGTCGAAACGTCTGCTAGGTTATCTCAACGTACGCGGCCGCGAAAATCTTGATACGGAAAAACAGGCGCGGCATGAAAAACTCTCGACGCAATGCGTCGTACTCGAAGAACAGCTCCAAGAAACGAAAGAACGTATCACCGATATCGAAGCGCTTCTAAAATCGTTAAAACCCGGCATCATCCGAGTTGCCGATGTGATCTATCCGGGCACGCAGGTCTCGATCGGACGATTGACCCGGACAATGACGGACGCGCTACAGCACTTATCTCTTTATGTTCACGACGGTGAGATCCGCATCTCTGCGGACTACTAGCGACAAGAAAAAGGCAGACGATGTGAAAAATCACACCGTCTGCCTTTTTTCTCAGCGAATCGGACAAATGCCGCTTTCGCAGCCGTCCTCCCCCAGGTCAAAAACATCGCCTTCCCGCTCATACTTGGCCAACAGCGACGGCAGGAACGGGCGCATCGCCTTAACGCGACGCCGGTATTCCTCTTCGTCGATCGCCTCATACGGCAGCAATTCGTAAAAACTGTCGTCGAGCGCCAAGAACGATATCGCAACGACATCGTCCCAGTTATCCCAGACCCACTCTTCGACGTCGGCCCATTCGTCATTACGCACCGACACCGTGATCGAACAATTGTGATCCACATAATGCTGCATGAACATTTTATAGTTTTCCAATTGCTCAAGCGCCGATACGTCATATTTAGTCCGTCCCTGCGGCGCCTTAGCCGGAAACTCGATGACCTTCGTCACGCACGTTTCCCATTCCTGACCGACTTCGGCATAGACCGGATAACCAAGTTCTTCGCACACTTTCACCAGCGGGTCGCTGCTGCTGATGCGGATGCGCCGGATAAAATAAGGCGCATGAGCGTAGTGGACGCCGCTCGATACCGTCGGTAACTGACTGAGTGTGCCTTCCGGCTTGATCGTCGTCACCAGGATCGGGGCGCGTTGGCCGAGTTCCCTCGCATAATCGTCCGCCGCCGTCTTTGCGGCTTGGCGCAACTTGGCGAGCAGCTCGGCCTGCGCCGCACGCTCCATTTTCACCGCATTGACCATGTCCTGCCAACCGGTCAGCGAACAACCGACGAGACGATCACGTTCCTGCACCGCGTCCCATCTCGGCAATTCCAGTTCCACGCAGGTCATGCGATAAGCCGCTCGCGCCGACAGGCGCTGCGCTTCAAGCAACGCAGGCAGATCGACGCTGCCGTTCTCCGTGACGAACGCAAGCACATTGAGCGTCGTCAAGTTGCAGAGTCCTTTCGAATCGAGCAAAATCTCGCCGCACGGATTCACGCCATTCATATTACTGCGCCGCTTTGCCGCCGCTTCGCCATTAATCCAACCCGGCTCACCGGAATAACGCATCCGCTCCATTTGCCATTTCAAACGCTCGCGACTCGGTTTTGCCTGATAGTAGATCGAGTTATTGCTCATCTGACGATGAACCAAGTCCTGATTGACGACCCATTTGCCATCGACCTGCTTATAAAGCGATGACTTAGCCTCTATGCACTCCTGATCCTCCGGATCGACGATCACCATCTCCGCGGTGCGGCGCACGCCGCCGACCACGACATTTTCACCGATGATGTTCGCAATATCGAGACAGTCAATGGCGCGCAAGCGTCCGCGTTCTTCACTCGCTTCGGCGCGGCGGCGGATCACCTTGTCAATCTTGCGGAACATGTTCTTCAAACTTTCATGCCCGCTCGCCGTGCCGCCGAAGCGTTTCAAGCGCTCGCCTTTCGGCCGTACCTGTGAATAGTCGATCAGGATCGTCTTGATCGTTTTGTATTCGTGGCTGCTCACCAGCTCAAAAAAGAAACCAAGCGCCTGTACCCAGCCTTCTTTGCTGTCGCCGACCCGTATTTCCGCCGTATTCTGTTCAAAAAGCAGACTGGTATGCTCATCGCGTTCCTCTTTCGGCACCGGAATGTAATCGCGATGCACCAACTCGTACTTGCCGTACACTTTGGGCATCGCCGCAACGTCATCCTGCAAAATTCGCACGCCGACGCCGGAACCGATCATCAAGAGATAAAATAAATCCTTAAAGGCCTCGAACGAATCGAGGATTTCAAAGGCGCAATTATAGTTCGCCATCGGATATTCTTTCGCGACTGCCGTATTGCCGACCCAGAACGTCCGGCCGGAGAGAAACTGACGCAAATGAAAAATATTGTCGAATAATTTTTCCGCTTCTTCACGTGACGTCGGCACGCGAGTCGCATTGTACTCTACCGCCCGGCGCACCGTTTCCCACCAATATTCGCGCCGCCCCTGTTCCGGCAGATATCGTGAATAGGTGCGGTAATAAACAAAGTTCCCCAGTTGCCCCATCGGCGATTGCAGATGCTTGTATTTGCTGACGAAGTCGTCCGTGAGCATCACATACTCGTCTTTCGTGTCGCGACGCCGGATTTTTTCCCGCTCCCAACGATAGATGATATATTCTTTCGCCGCGTCTTTGCGCGGACTGTCCATCAATAATTCTTCGACCCGATCCTGAATTTCTTCCACGCCGGGCCAGCCGCTGCGACCGGACAGTTCTTGCGTGATGCATTCGGCAATCTTTCGGCTTAGTGCCTCATCGACGCCGCCTTTGGTTTCCGCCATCGCCTTTTCAATCGCCCGACAGATCTTCGCTGCATCGTATTCGACCAGGTTTCCCTGGCGTTTGACAATCTTCATTCCGCACCCCCCATATATAGTATCAAAAAAACATTTTCATTTTCGCTGACACTATATATTGTATCGCATCCAAAAGACAATAACAATGCCTTTTGGATAATAATTATGTTTTGTTTTTTAGTCGCCTTCATTTTTATCTTTTCCCGGCAACTAAAAAAGACGAAGCCAAAGCTTCGTCTGAGACTGTCGACAAAACGAAATCAAGAGGAACGTTTTTACACGAAGAGTTGAAGAAGAGAAGGGGGGAAGAGTTCATTTTTACTCTTCCTCTCTTTCTACCGGGCCGATAGGATCGGCCCGCTTCACTTCTTCGTGTTATCGTTTCTTTTCATTTCGTGTTCATCTTATTTTTTCAATTGTCTACACTCTGAGCCGAAGCCGAAGCTTCGTCTTTTTTATCTATGCGATCGTTTAACAAATTGTACCGGCGCTTTGCTTCAAATCTTCGCGATATTTCAGCGCCGCTTTGATGAACAGTTCCAAACCGAGCACAATCGTTTCCAGCGCCATGCTGGGTTGCCCCGGATTGCGCACCGTTTGTTCCGGCAAATACGGAATATGGATAAAGCCGCCGCGTATCGCCTCTTTTTTCGCCAAATGATGCATCAGGCCGTAAAACAAATGGTTGCAGACAAAGGTTCCCGCACTGTTAGAGACGCTGGCCGGAATCCCGCCTTGCTTAGCGGCTTCCACCATCGCCTTGATCGGCAGGCTGGACCAATAAGCCGCAGGTCCGCCCGCCACGATGGCTTCATCAATCGGTTGGTTGCCCTCGTTGTCTTTGATCCGGTAATCGTCCACATTGATTGCGACCCGTTCGACGCTAAGCTCCGGCCGCCCACCGGCCTGCCCCACGGCCAACACCAGATCCGGCCTTATTTCATCGATGTGACTGACCAAATGACTGATCGCTTTATCTTTTACCACCGGCAGCGCCCGCGTCACAATCTGCGCACCGCCGATCGTGCTTTTTTCCAAACGGCGTATCGCTTCCAGCGCCGGATTCACCGGCTCACCGCCAAACGGTTCAAAACCTGTAATCAGTACGGTCTTCATGCTTATCTCCCCCCTGGCAATGCTAAGAAATACATGAGCAAAATATTAACGCAAATCAGCGGCAGCGCCATCATGACCTGCGCTCGTATCACGCCGTTCTTATTGACCATTTCCAACAGCGCCGCAGGCACCACATTGAAATTGGCCGCCATCGGCGTAATCAGCGTGCCGCAGAATCCGGCCAGCATCGCAATAACGCCGGCAATTGCCGGATCTGCACCGTGCACCTTAATCACCAGAGGCAGACCGATTCCGCTGGTAATCACGGCAAACGCAGCAAAAGCGTTGCCCATGATCATCGTAAACAGCATCATGCCTAAGCAATAGGCGATTACTGCGGCCAAAGCGCTTTCGGACGGCACGATGCTGGACACGATGCCCGCCACAACTTGTCCGACGCCAGCCTTATCGAATAAATAACCAAGCGCCGCCAACAGTTGCGAGAGAATGGCGGCCCAGCCAATGGCATCGATAAGGCGTCGCCCTTCATTACAGGTCTGCAGCGGTTTTTCCCGCGTCAAACCCAACGTCAGCAGCAATGCGACAACAGCTCCGATGCCCAGTCCGACCAACGCACCCAACGTCGTGAACTTCGCTACCAACAGCGTAATCAATCCCACCAGCAGAGCAGGAATAAACAAACGGTTGCCGAATTTGTCGGCCCGCGCTTGCCGCTCTTCCCTTGATGCTTCGTTGTAAGAACCGCTTCCCATTTGCTTGCAGGCGACAATCGCAGCCATCAGTACGACCATGCCGCCAACCACTTCATCCGTCAGTTTTGTGCCCGCCAAAAAAGTAACGCCGTAGAGAAACCAAAAAGCCGCCGTCCCCCAACGCTTGTTGTGTTTCTTATCGACTGCGGTGAAGAGCGAAAAAATCAGCAGAAAAGCCCCTGTCAAATAGTATACGTGTTCCAATGTCAATTTCATGCCGATTCTCCTTCCCGCTTCGCCTGCTCCGACGTTTGTTCGCGGCGAATGGCTTTTTCGATTCTACGGTCAAAGAGCAGGAAGCGAAACGCCGCAATGGCCAGCGCTGCCAGAGCCGTTGGTATCGCATATTGCGCCATCGTCAATAAGCTTACCGGATAACCGGCCTGATCCATAACCCCTTTAATCAAGAGCAGACCTCCGGCCGCAATGAATAAATTTTGGCCAAAAAAATTGCCGTAGTTATCCGCCGAAGCCGCCATGCCGCGAATGCGATCCAAAGTATTCGTCGATGCCGTCCGGCCTTTTAATGCGGCCGCTTCCGCCATCGGCGCGATCAACGGCCGGATAAAACTGGGATGGCCGCCGATCTGAAGGCCGAACGCATTCGTCACCTGACGAATCAGCATATACGAGAGCATAATGCGCCCCGGCGTTGCAGCCTGCATCCGGCGAATCAGATTTTCCGCCCGTTCCTTTAATCCGTTTCGTTCCAAAACGCCGATCACCGGCAATACCAGAATAAATAAAGACATGTATCGATTGGTCGTAAATGCCTTGCCGATCGCTCCGAGTACTTCCAGCGGATTCATGCCGGAAACAAAGCCGGTGACAAAGCCCGCCGCAATGACGACCAACAGCGGGTTAAACCTTAACACTAGGCCAATGATAACAACGACTACACCGATAAGCTTGATCAATGCAACCCCTCCACTTCTTACTGCACGCGATCCGTATAACGTGCCAAACCTTCGAGATCCTTGATGACAATCCGCTTCTTGGAGATCGTAATAAGATTTTCCTGGGAAAAGCGCTGCAACGTCCGCGACACGGTAATCCTTGAGCAGCCTGCGTTTTGCGCTAATTCCTGTTGCGTGAAATGTGTGGAAATGGTGCGGCCGTCGCACTCATCTTCGAGGTCGTCGGCGCAGGCGGCCAGACGAATCAGGAGATCGGCGATGCGACCATGGGCATCGTTGAAGGTGGTATTGGTAAGCTGCAGGAGAACAATACGGAACTTGCGCGTGATGCTGTTCATGATATAGTCATGCACTTTGGCATCCGCCGCCCTGTTTTTCGCCAATAGCTCACGACTGATGCACGCCAGTTCACAGTCTTCCTTAACGCGCGCCTGGTAATTTAAAAATCCGCCGTTCAGCATCGCCATTTCGCCGAAAATCTCCCCCGGACGCAGCGTATATAAGAGTTTCTCCTGACCACTGGAACTGAGGATGCTTTTCACCACCTTCCCCTTGCATACGATCGCAAAACAGTCCTGTAAGAGTGACAAATCGATCAATTCCCTGCGCTGGTAGCGCCGGATAATCCCCTGTCCTGCCAAGTTCTGCAAAAAGTACTGGCGCATCGCCGTTTGACGCTGCTCATCGAACAGATCCTGATACATTTTCCCCACATCCCTTATTTCTGCCTGTTTTTTTATATCTTATCACAGACAGATCGCGTCTTTCCCGCAAACTCATTCGGACGTTCACATCGGACAGTCATCTATCTATCATTATAAATAGGTCGTGCGAAAAAAAAGTATCCCAGGCTACACTTCCGGTGCAAATCACAAGTATACCGGCAAATAAAAGACTGCGAAAAACGCCGTCCGCGTCATTCACAGCCTGATTTCCCATTATTTCTTTGTCGTGATGTATTCTTTGACGAGGCGTAACGTATTTTCCAGTCCGTCAAGGTGCGTGCGCTCATAACCATGCGATGCGGCGACGCCCGGACCGATCAGCCCGTGCTTAAAATCGTGACCGGCCAATAGCGCGCCATCCGCATCCGAACCATAGGCAGGATATATATCGACCGCATAATTCAGCGCTAATTTCTTCGCCAGTTCAATTAAGCGTGTCGTCACGTCATAGTCATAGGGTCCTTTCGATGCTTTGGCGCAAATGGACACTTTGTATTCATCCGTCTCAAGATCATCCCCCACCGCGCCCATGTCAACCGAGATCATTTCCTTAACGTCGGCCGGATAACCGCTTGTACCGCCATGCCCGACTTCTTCATAGGTCGTAAACAATAAATACACCTTGCGCGTCAGGGGCAACTTCTCCTCTTTGATCCACTTTGCCAGCGCCAGCAAAATTCCGGAACTGGCCTTATCATCGAGGTGACGGCTTTTAATGAAGCCGCTCTTCGTCACAACGGTACGCGGCGCAAACGAAACAAAATCTCCGGCGCTTATTTCAAGCGCTTTCACCGCCTCTTTCGTGCTTACCTTTTCATCAATCACCAGTTCCATTTTTTCCAGCGTGCGCTTTGTATTATTCACCTCCGGGTTGACATGCGCCGCCGGATTTTTCAAGAGGATCGTACCGGAATACTGTTTTCCGGTACGCGTGTGAACCGTGCAGTTTTCCGCTTCGATATAATTTTCCGGATAACCGCCGATCTTCGTCAACGCCAAGCGTCCGTTGGCACTGATCGATCGTACCATCGCACCAAGCGTATCGACGTGGGCAGCCAGCACCAGCGCGTTCCCCTCGCCTCCCAGATCGACAAGCACCGATCCTTTGTTCGTCTGCGTTGGTTTAAAGCCAAGCGCACGAAACTCTTCCAACAGATGCGCTTCAACCTCTTTCGTAAATCCCGACGGACTCGGAATTGCACAAAGTTTTACAATTTGCGCTACCGCATAATCCAACTGTTTTTCCATGTTCGCGTCCTCCATTGCTCATGCATTTAGCTATTCTTGCAATCATTTGTTTCTCTCTTCCTACTATTCCTTTCCGATTTCCCATTCCCCTGCCAAATTTCATTGATATAATTGTTTTTCAGTTTCAATAATTGCGAAACTTCTCATTTTTTCTCGCAAATTCGCACGACGCATTGAGAATACATCTACTTTTCACTCCTGCCACGCTTGTTTTTTCGCTTGGCACGCTTCTTGCATTAGTTATGTATATCTGTGTATCCACCGCAGCAAGCATAAGACATTTATATTTTTAGGAGGCGTTATACATGAAAGCACTAGCTAGAGAAGAAGAAGCGGACTTGTTGTTAGACAGTCCAGCAGCGCGAGCCGGTATGACCGATAAGCAGTGGAAGGAAGCGATCCGCTTTGATTCGGTCGACTGGGGCTGGGTCATCATGAGCATCGGCATGGCGATCGGCGCCGGCATCGTATTTTTGCCGGTTCAAGTCGGCCTGATGGGCTTATGGGTATTCTTGCTTTCCTCCGTAATCGGTTATCCCGCCATGTATCTGTTTCAGAAATTATTTATCAACACCTTGGCAGCCTCCCCCGAATGCAAGGATTATCCCAGCGTCATCGCCGGTTATCTCGGCAAAAACTGGGGCGTATTCCTCGGCGCGTTGTATTTTATCATGCTGGTGATCTGGGTCTTCGTCTATTCGACCGCGATCACCAACGACAGCGCTTCGTTCCTGCAATCCTTCGGCGTAACCGATACGCTGCTCTCGACAAATCCGTTTTACGGCCTGGCGCTGATTTGCGGCCTGGTTGCCCTGGCCTCACGCGGAGAAAAAATCCTCTTTAAGATTTCCACCGGCATGGTTCTGACCAAGCTCGGCGTTGTCGCGTTCCTCGGTCTGGCAATGGTCAGCCGTTGGGACTTCGCCAACATCGGTGCGATTCCCGCACTGGGCGACCTGTTCAAAGACGCGATCGTCATGCTGCCGTTTACGTTGACTTCCATCCTGTTCATCCAAAGTTTAAGCCCTATGGTCATCTCCTATCGTTCGCATGAAAAATCGATCGAAGTAGCCCGCTTCAAAGCGATGCGCGCAATGAACATCGCATTCGGCATTCTGTTCGTCACGGTATTCTTTTACGCAGTTTCGTTCACCTTGGCAATGGGACATGAACAAGCCGTAAAGGCATCACATGAGAACATTTCGGCTCTGGCAATGGTTGCCCAAGGCGGCGGCCAGCAGAGCGTCAAGATATTCAGCCTGATCTTGAATATTTTTGCCGTTATGACCGCATACTTTGGCGTGTACCTCGGTTTCCGCGAAGCCTGCCAAGGCTTAGCGATGAACTTCCTGCGCCGGATCATGCCGGAAGACAAAATCAACACGACGCTGGTCGGTTACGGCATCATGATCTTCACGGTATTATTATCCTGGAGCGCAATCGCATTAAATGCGCCGGTTCTCAGTTTCACCTCGATCTGCAGTCCGATTTTCGGCCTGGTCGGTTGTCTGATTCCGGCTTATCTGGTCTATCAGGTACCGTTCCTCGAACAATACAAAGGCCTATCCTTGAAGATCATCATCGCCACCGGCATTCTGCTTTGCATCTCCCCGTTCCTCGCTTTCTCGTAAGCAACAGCACCCCTGCGCATACTTAATTTCAACCACTCTCTGGCTGGAACGCGCAAGAACATTCTGCGGTGGATCGCATTAGGAAAAGCCCGGAGCGAATTTTCGCTCCGGGCTTTTCTATGCCTTAACGAATCACTCCTACGATTACGCATGTTTCGCCTAAGAATATTTTTCACTGCCATCTTACATTAACACAGATATTATTTTAAGAATTGGTCTTAGCAAAATGAAATCGATAGCAATTTTGTTTATTAATGGCTTTAGCTATTTCCGCAAAAGTGATTTTAAAGGAACGCCGAGAATCATCGAATCCTTTTCCGTCTTATCCTTCCGTCTCCCAAGCCCCGCAGGCGTGATTTTTACAGAACGTTAGGGCGAGTAAAGCCCGACAGGTTGAAAGAGGCAAATCTGACATCACCCGCAGCATGGACGCTGCGGGCGGACACTGCGCCCGGATGGCGCATTGTGTCCGGAATGACGGAAGATGCAGACTCTTTCGGCCATGTCGGGTACGGAGCCCGTTAGTTCTGGAAAAACCACGTCTGCGGATAGAGCTGATGCTTAGAATGAAAGCAGCACAATCAAGTTTAGTTTGCGAAGCAGACTCCTTTTAAGCAAGTCTGAAAAAAAGAGGGCGTCGCCGGATAGTTTTAGCTATTCGACGACGCCCTTCTATTTCGTTCTTACTCTATTCTTGTTCCGCCAGACGACGATAGGTAGCCAGTTTATCCTTGGCGTCTTCTTCCGTCTTGGCAAACAGCGCTTCGGCCATTTCGGGGAACTGTTTTTGCAGCGAGGAGTAACGCACTTCGCCCATCAGGAATTCTTTGAAGTCTGCAATCGGCTCTTTGGAATCCATACTGAACGCTTTTTTGCCGGCTTCTTTGAGCGCCGGGTTGTAGCGGTACATCGCCCAGTAGCCGCTGTCGACCGCGCGTTTTGCTTCGAGCTGGCTGCAGCCCATGCCGACTTTCAGGCCATGGTTGATGCACGGCGCGTAAGCGATGATCAGCGACGGACCCGGATACGCTTCCGCTTCGGCAATTGCTTTGAGCGTCTGGTTCTTGTCGGCGCCCATTGCGATTTGCGCCACATAGACGTAACCGTAGCTCATCGCGATCATGCCGAGGTCTTTTTTGCGCGTCTTCTTGCCGCTGGCGGCAAACTTGGCGATCGCCGCGGTCGGCGTTGCTTTCGACGATTGTCCGCCGGTATTGGAGTACACTTCGGTATCAAAGACCAGCACATTGACGTCTTCGCCGGAAGCCAGCACATGGTCAAGACCGCCGAAGCCGATGTCGTACGCCCAGCCATCGCCGCCAAAGATCCACTGCGAACGTTTCACCAAGAAGTCGCGGTTTTTGTAAATTTCGTTGAGCAGCGCATCGCTGCCTTTTTCCTTTTCCAGGCAGGCGATCAGTTGATCGGCGCGCTGTCGCGTTCCTTCGCCATTATCAACATTGTCGAGCCAAGCCTGTCCGGCCGCTTTCAACTCGGCGCTAACCGGCAGTTCGATAGCTTTTGCAATATCGAGCGCCATTTTTTTGCGCAGTTGTTTCACGCCAAGCATCATGCCCAAACCAAATTCGGCGTTGTCTTCAAAGAGCGAGTTGCCCCAAGCCGGACCATGACCGCGCTGATTTTTCGCGTACGGCATCGACGGCGCGCTGGCGCCCCAGACGGACGAACAGCCGGTGGCATTCGCGACCATCATCCGATCGCCGTACAGCTGGGTGACCAATTTCGCATACGGCGTTTCGCCGCAACCGGCGCAGGCACCGGAGAATTCGAGCAGAGGCTGTTCGAATTGGCTGCCTTTGACCGTGAACGGATTCATCGGATTGACCTTGGTTTTGACTTCCATCGCATAATCCCAGAGCGGAGCTTGCTCCAGCTGGCTTTCGAGCGGTTTCATTTCCAACGCTTTTTCTTTCGCCGGGCAGATTTGCGCACAGTTGCCGCAACCGGTACAATCGTACGGCGAGACCGCGATACGGAAGCTCAGATCTTTTGCGCCGACAGCCGCTTTTGCGCTAAATCCTTGCGGTGCGCGCTCCATTTCAGCCGCGTCGGCCAAAATCGGACGGATGGCCGCATGCGGGCAGACATAGGCGCACTGGTTGCACTGAATGCATTTGTCTTCCAACCAGCACGGCACGTTGATCGCAATGCCGCGTTTTTCATAAGCGGACGTGCCCATCGGGAAGGTACCGTCTTCCATGCCGACAAAAGCGCTGACCGGCAGTTTGTCGCCTTCCTGGCGATTCATCGGTACCAGAACATTTTTGATGAACGCAGGCGTTTCCTGGCTGTTTGTCGCAACGTCTTTCGCATCCGACCAGGCAGCCGGAACATCGATCTTGACGATTGCGTTCACGCCGAGGTCGATTGCCGCGTTGTTCATGTTGACGACCTTGTCGCCTTTGTTGCCGTACGATTTTACGACCGCTTTCTTCAGGTGCGCGATCGCTTCGTCAACCGGAATGATGTCGGCAATTTTGAAGAAGGCCGATTGCATGATCATGTTGATCCGGCCGCCGAGACCGATCTCCTGCGCAATTTTCACCGCATCGAGCGTGTAGAAGTTGATCTTGTGCTTTGCCAGATAGCGCTTCATGTCGGCGGGCAGGTGCTCGTCGAGTTCGGCCGCGCTCCAGTTGCAGTTCAAGAGGAAGTTGCCGCCCGGTTTCAGGCCTTCGAGCACGTTGTATTTATCGACATAGGACTGGTTATGGCAGGCAATGAAGTCTGCCTGGTTAACCAGGTACGGGGAACGGATCGGACGTTTGCCGAAACGCAGATGCGAAATCGTAACGCCGCCCGATTTTTTCGAGTCATAGGCAAAGTAAGCTTGCGCATACATGTCGGTGTGATCGCCGATGATCGCAATCGCGCTCTTGTTCGCGCCAACGGTGCCGTCGGAACCAAGGCCCCAGAACTTACAGGCTTTTGTGCCGGGAGCGGTTGTATCGATGTCATTGCCGAGCGGCAGCGACGTATGCGTTACATCGTCAACGATGCCGACCGTGAAATGATCTTTCGGTTGCGCCAGTTTCAGGTTTTCAAAGACTGCTTCGATATGGCCCGGAATGACGTCCTTGCCGCCGACGCCGCAACGACCGCCGACAATGGTCGGTTGCCATTCTTTGCCGCAGAATACGGCTTTGACGTCGAGATAGAGCGGTTCGGCATAGGAGCCGAGTTCTTTTGTGCGGTCAAGCACGGCGATTTTCTTGACCGTCTTCGGGATGTATTTGAAGAAATGTTCGACCGAGAACGGACGGAAAAGGTGCACGGACAGCAAGCCGACCTTTTCGCCTTTGGCGTTCAGATAATCGACGGTTTCTTCAATCGCTTCGCAAACCGAGCCCATCGCAATGATCAGACGGTCGGCGTTGGCTGCGCCATAGTAATTGAAGAGATGGTAATCACGGCCGGTCAATTTGTTGATCTCCGCCATGTAGTTTTCTACGATTTCCGGCAGCGCTTCGTAATAGCGGTTCGATACTTCGCGCTGTTGGAAATGAATGTCCGAGTTTTGTACGGTGCCTTTGATTTCCGGGTGATCCGGATTTAAGCCGCGACGACGGAAAGCGTCGACCGCATCCTGATCGAGCAGTTTTGCCAGTTCCTCATATTCCAGCACTTCAATTTTTTGCACTTCGTGCGAAGTACGAAAGCCGTCAAAGAAATGCATGAACGGAACCTTGCCCTTGATCGCCGACAGATGTGCAACGGCAGCCAGATCCATCGCCTGCTGCACGCTGTTCGAACCGAGCAGTGCGAAACCGGTTTGCCGCGTCGCCATGACGTCGGAATGATCGCCAAAAATGTTAATCGCATTCGCGCCGACAACGCGCGCGCTGACATGAAAGACGCCCGGCAGCAATTCGCCGGCAATTTTGTACATGTTCGGAATCATCAAGAGCAAACCTTGCGATGCGGTATAAGTGGTGGTCAATGCGCCTGCTTGCAGCGAACCGTGCACAGCGCCGGCTGCGCCGCCCTCCGATTGCATTTCAACGACTTCGACCGTTTGGCCGAATAAATTTTTCTTGCCTTTGGCCGCCCATTCGTCGACGTGTTCCGCCATGTTGGAGGAAGGCGTGATCGGGAAAATAGCCGCTACATCGGTAAACGCGTAGGATACGTATGCGGCAGCCGTGTTGCCGTCCATTGTTTGCATTCTTCTTGTCATGTTTTTTCCATCCTTCTTTCTATCGTAAATTGTTTTGTTTTCTAAAGTAAGATTGCTTGCGCACCTTGCGGCGCGCAAGCAATCAGTTACTGGAAGACGCTTATTGATTCACTGCTTTTTTCTCATCCGCATCATGCAGCGTCTGACGTTTGCCCATGCCAAAGATGTAATAGCTGGCAATGACGATCGCGCAGAACACTGCGCCGACGATCAGCGATACCTGCGTATCGGAGTTGAACCACATGCCGACCAGTACGCAGCAGAGGAACACAATCGTGAAATAGTTGCTGATCGGATAGAACGGCGATTTGAAAGGATGATTCGGCATTTCAGCCGCCCATTTCTTGCGGAAGCTCAGTTGCGCAATCGCCAAGACAAACCAGGGAATCATGCCAGGCAGGATGCTGGCGCTGTAGATATAGATGAACAGTTTGGAATCCGGTGCGATAAAGTTGAAGAATACGCCAAGCAGCAGACAGCCGATTGTGGTCATGATGCTGTTCGACGGTACGCCGCTTTCGGATACTTTGCCGAAGAATTTCGGCGCCTGGCCGTTTTGCGCCAGCGTGTAGAGCATGCGGCCCGCGCTGTAGATGCCGCTGTTACAGCCGGACATGGCCGCGGTTAAAACAACGAAGTTGATGATGCCGGCAGCGGCTACGATGCCGACTTTGGCAAAGGTCATAACGAACGGGCTGCCGATGGTGCCGATTTGATTCCAGGGATAGATGGACAGGATAACGAAGATCGCGCCGATGTAGAAAATCAGGATACGCCAGATGATGTTTTTCGTTGCTTTGCGCAGCGTGTTTTTCGGATCTTCGGCTTCGCCGGCCGTGATGCCGACGAGTTCAACGCCTTGGTACGCCGCGGTAACTAAACAGAGTGCGAAGAGGAAGCCTTCGAGACCGCCCGGGAAGAAACCGCCGTGATTAAAGAGGTTGCCGATGCCCATCGGCACGCCGCCGTTGCCGATACCGAAAGCGATGATGCCAACGCCGATGACCAGCATTGTGATGATGGCCGCTACTTTAATGAGTGCAAACCAGAATTCGAATTCGCCGTAGTATTTAACTGCTGCCATGTTGGCCGCAGCGACGATCGCAACGCCTGCGAGTGCAGGAATCCACTGTGCGACGTCCGGAAACCAATAATTACAATAAATGCCGATTGCGGTGACCTCGGCCATGCCGACGGTGACCCAGAGGAACCAGTAACACCAGGCGGTCAGATAACCGACCAACGGATGAATGTATTTATGCGCATAGGTGGCGAAGGAACCGGTGACCGGTTCGAGGAACAGCATTTCGCCCATGATCCGCATAACGAAGAACATAACCATGCCGGCTAACGCATAGGCGAGAAGAACCGACGGTCCTGCCCACTTGATGGTGCTTGCCGAACCCATGAATAGACCTACGCCGATTGTGCCGCCCAAAGCGATCAGTTC
>NZ_JAUAOA010000014.1 GCF_030542965.1 Azotosporobacter soli | reverse complement strand
AATCAGAACCACCCGTCTAACGGGTGGTTTGCACTGAGGCTATAAGCCTCTATTACTAGCCGGCGTCTCAAGACGCTGGCTTTCACTTTGTTCAAGCCACTACGGTCTAATCACTTTTGCTATCCCTAAAGGGATGTTTGTACTACTTCACGTTACCCTTAAAAGGGTCATCGTACTCTCGTACATTCAGTTTATCTATTGCTTGATCATGTTTTTCTTGTTCTTGAATGTACTTCTTGATCGTCGCTTCATTTAGCCCTACTGTACTAACATAATATCCTTCTGCCCAAAAGTGCCTATTCCCATATTTGTATTTCAAATTACCATGCTGTTCAAATATCATTAGCGCACTTTTTCCTTTTAGATACCCCATAAATGCAGAAACACTGAATTTTGGCGGTATCGATACTAACATATGCACATGATCGATCATTAGATGACCTTCTATGATTTTTACGTCCTTATAACTGCATAGCCTTCGTAATATTTCTCCTATGCTTTCACGATATTGACCATAGATTATTTTCCGTCTAAACTTCGGCGTAAATACTATGTGGTACTTGCACTGCCATTTTGTATGTGCTAAACTTTGTCCCATAAAACTCACCAGTCCTTTCTTTGTATAGTGGCCTGAACACCCTCTATTATAAGAAAGTGGTGAGTTTTTGTATAACAGTTGTCAACCACCCGCATAGCGGGTGGTTTTCTGTTTCGCTTCGCTCAACTGACTAAAGTCATAATAAAAAATGAGGTGAACGGATTAACATTCGTTCACCTCATTTTTTATCATCCACTCTTTTTATTTTTCATAAGAAGAAGAGCACCTTGTCTCGTTCTTTTTGCAAATCAAACTTGATCGCACTTTTGTCATGCCTTAACTGAGCCCCTTTCGTCGCTGCGGTTTTTTCAGAACTAAAACGTCCAGCGGGTCGGCCAAGGCTCAGCGTCCTGCAATCGCAGGCATACCCGACATAAGCACCTTCCCTGGCGCTCTGTCGGCGTGCGACGTCCATGTCGCACGTCCCCGCGCTTTTGTCCGCCGAACCATGCCCGCCTCTCCTCGGACTCCATGTTCTGAAAAAACCGCAGCGACGGGGATCAGAAAGACGAAGGCAGATTTATCGTCTTAGGCAAAATAAGAAAGAGAAAGCGCAATTTCGTCTTTAACAACTTTCTTAGCTACGGTAATGCGCGTTCATAAATTCGCCAACTTAACTAACAATTACGTCATTCTTCTTCGTTCCTTTAAGGCCTCGCGGAAGTGGTTTTTCTAAGACGTTAAGAACAAGGAGCGATGAGAAAAATCACTGAAACGAGCAGCAGGACGCTGCTCCGACGGAACATGGACGTTCCTAGTGTCGGCAGAGCCAGGGATGGCGTAAGCTGCCGACGAGATATTGCGCCAAGGATGGCACAGCAGCCGCCCTATGGCTGATCCGAAGGACGACCAGTCTTGGAAAAACCACTTTCGCGAAAAGAGCTACAGCTATCGGAAGACCACGCCACTAGCCAAATCTATTTTGCTATGGACTATCCTTAAAACGCATATAAAAAAAGCTTTGCAAAAAAATCTGCAAAGCTTCTAATTTACTGGTGGGGCATGCTGGGATTGAACCAGCGACTTCTTGAATGTGAATCAAGCGCTCTCCCACTGAGCTAATACCCCAAGTTAATTCATTACATAATTGAGTATACTGCTTTCCGAAGGGCAACGCAAGGACTAGGCGTAATAAATGATGTTTTGAAAACGCGTTACGTTGTTGGTCGGGTTGTGATAGATATGCGGTGAATCGGCGCAAAAGCGCAGCGCATCACCGGCACTCAGGCGGTTCGTTTTCATACCGACTGTCACTTCAAGCACGCCTTCGGTGATGAGCAGATATTCTTCCGCACCAATTTCGTGCGGATTGCCTTCGTGAATGGTTCCGGGCGCTAATATCGCCGAAAAGATCTCAAAGCGTTTTTCCTGGTCGAAGGAAAAGAGCAGATAAAGCGTCAGGCCTTCATTGTCATTCTTCAGCGGTTCCAGTTCCTTTAGGCGAACCAGTTCCGACTCCGGTTTTTCCGTGTTGATCAGCTTGCCGAACGAAACATGCAGCCCTGCGGCAATCTTCCAGAGCGTATTGACCGTCGGGTTCGATTCGCCGCGCTCGATCTGACCGATCATCGCTTTGCTGACCCCGGAAAGTTCCGCCAATCGATCCAAACTAAAACCTTTCTGACGGCGCAGTTGCGCCAGATTTTCGCCAATGATCGGCGTCAGGTCATTCATCGGTATTCCTCCCAGATTTCCGTCTTATTCACAATATTTTCAAGCGTTATAACGCACATTTTTCTTGTACGTCATACTGTCTACATGTATAATATAGCATATAAAAATAATGCGAACAAGACCACGCCATACCTGCGTCAGGTTAAGGGAAGAGTGCAAAGAACACGCTTCTTTTCCCTCCTGTTTCAGATAAATGAGCTTTAGCAAACTGCAAGAAAGGAGTCATACGATATCCGATTATTGCCGTAAAACTGTTGTCATCCAACGCACTCCTTACGGTCCACAGTTCTCTCTTCACAACCGCGGTTTTAATAAAATCGCACCGGTTTTCATCAGCCCGACGCTGGTGATCGTGCTTGAACGAACGAACAAAGGGAGCGATTGTTATGTACAAACGGTGGATTATGCTGAGCGCTTCATGGCTGGTCTTTTTTGTCGCATTTCTTGATCGGGTAAACATGTCCGTCGCCATGCCGCTTATCGCCAAGGAGTATTCTCTCTCGCCGCAGGAGTGCGGTTATGTATTCAGCGCCTTTTTTGTGACTTATACCTTGTTTCAGATTCCCGGCGGCTATTTAGGCGATAAAATCGGACCGAAAAAAGTGTTGACCTTTGCATTGATTTGGTGGTCGGTCATGACGATGGCGACCGGACTGGCACGCACTTTTTCGCAGTTCTTTTTCGTACGCATTCTCTTTGGCGTTGGCGAGGGCCTGCAACCGCCCTGCGCCTTCAAGCTGAACAGCAACTGGTTCCCCAATCAGGAACGGGCCACGGCCAATTCGATCTTCACCTCGGCCTGCTCGTTCGGTCCGGCCATTGCGCCGCCGATTGCGGTCGCGATCATCAGCGCCTGGGGCTGGCAATCGATCTTTTACATTTTCGGCGGTCTGGGTTTTCTCATCCTGCCGCTCTGGCTCTATGCTGTGAGCAATTCCCCGGAAGAATGCAAGAGCATCAGCCAAAAAGAACTCGACTACATTCGCAGCAACCAGGCGGAAGTCGTACTTGATGAAAAAGAGGAAGAAAAAAGCGGCGGCGTAATGAGCATCTTTAAAAACCGGAACATCTTGCTGCTGGCCTGCACCTATTTCTTCTTCATGTGCGCCTTCTTCGGTCTTCTTTCCTGGCTGCCCAGCTACCTGGTCAAGGCGCGCGGCTTCGAGCTGGTGAAAATGGGGATCTTCTCCGGTCTGCCGTTCTTGGCGCTGGGCATCGGTCAGCCACTTGGCGGCTGGCTTTCGGATAAGGTCTTTCTCGGCCACCGCAAACTGCAGGCCATCCTCGTCAATCTGGCCGCTGGTCCCGCTCTCTATGCGGTGGTAACCGCGCAAACAGAAACAATGGCCATGACCGCCTTGGTCGTCGCCGGTTTTCTGGTCGGCATGGCCTTCGGCCCACTCTGGGCGATGCCGATGGAATCGGTCAAACGTCGCTTTGTCGGCACGGCAACCGGCGTAATGAATTCCGGCGGCAGCATCGGCGGCATCCTTTCCCCGATCATCATCGGTCATCTTGTCGGCGTTTCCGGCTATGATGCCGCGTTCGCCTTCATGGCCGCTTCGCTCGTCGCGACCGCCGTCACCGTATCGCTAGTCAGACTGCCGAAAAAAGAGGCGGCTTCTTCTGCCGCATAAAGCTCGCTTTACTGAAGAAGCGATAAGAGGAGGATCACTATGACGCTTCACTGCGACAACCATGAATTGGAATTAACCGAAGCGGTTCGCGCCGCAATTCAGCAACGTGCGATCTGGTTTTACCTGCTTTTGAAGTCCGCCAAAGAACGCGGCGCGGACGCGGACGCGATCGCCCAGGAAGCAGTCTTCGCCGCAGGACAGTTGAACGGAGAAAAGATTGGACTGTGCCGCACGCCGCAGGAATTCTTCCAGGGTCTTGCCACGAAAACCAACCGTCTGGCCTTTGCAATGGAAGAAATCAGCATGGACGGCAAGCAGGGCATATACCGCTTTCATCGCTGCCCGCTCTGCGACGCCTGGAAAAGTCTCGGCTGCACGCAAGAAGAAATTGGCCATCTATGCAAGCTCGCGATGGCTGGAGACTACGGCATCATCAGCGGTTATCCGCTCGATTTGATGTTTAATTCTACGATCGGCGACGGTTCGCCTTACTGCGAAATGGTCGTCAGCAAGTAATAGATTCTCTTACCTTCCTTCTGCTCGGACTCACTTTATCTTGAAACGAACTAAAGGAGGCTGCTGCCATGATCTATCCACCCCACACTTCCTACCAACAGGGCCTCGAGGACGCCGCACATTTTATTCAGCACAACGAACCGAGCCTCTTGGTTCCACAGGTCGACCACCTGAAGGAAATGGCCTTTTCGCGCAAGAATCGCTATTTGGCTGGTATTGCCGACGGTCTTTGGATTCTGGTCTGCGAACTGGATACAAAGAAAGAAGAGAAGACTTACAAGAAACGATAACACGAAGAATCGAAGCGGGCCGATCGTATCACCCCAACGAGAAGAACGGAAGAAGTTAACCTCTCTTCCGCCCTTCCCTTCTTCGACTCTTCGTGTAAAAACAGTCCCACTTGATTTCGTTTTGTCGACACTCTCAAAAACGCCTTGGCCGTTAGCGGCCAAGGCGTTCTTCTTTTACAGATCCTCTTTTATTCCGTTTCCGCATGGCGCACCGGAAATTGCACGTAAAACGTCGTTCCCTCCAGGCCGGTTTTCACGCAGATATAAGCATTATGCCGAGCCGCAATGCCATAGCAGACCGCAAGGCCTAACCCGGTTCCCGTATCCTTGGTCGTTTTGAACGGAACACCGATATTCTCCATGATTTCCGCGGGAATGCCGCCGCCCTCATCCTGAATCGTCAGCATCACCGAACCGTCTTCCGCCAAGCTTGTCGCGATCGTCAGTTTGCCGTGCTGCTCCATCGCCTCCAAGCCATTGCGCGAAAGGTTCAGGATCAGTTGCCGTATTTCCTTTTCGTCCAGCATCAGCGGCGGAGAATCCGCCAGCTGCAGTACGATCTCTTTGCCGCCGATCGCCGCATCGGATTGCAGCAGTGGATAAATGGCACGGATAATCTCTTCCAGACGCTGCTCCTGCAGATAAATCTCCTTGTTTTTCGACAGGGAGAGGAATTCGGTGATGATGCTGTTGGCGCGGTCAAGCTCTTCGATCATGAGGTCGCAGAACGCGATCTTTTTCGCATCGGTCTCCTTGCTGCGCATCAGCTGTAAAAAGCCGCGAATCGTCGTCATCGGGTTGCGCACCTCGTGCGCGATGCTGGCGGCCATTTCGGCCACCGTGTTGAGGCGATCCATATGCAGCAATTGCTTGTTCGCATCATTGATGCTCGCGATGTTCAGTTCCAGTTTTTGCGCCATCGCATTGAACGATTCGCCGAGTTTGCCGATCTCATCGTTCGGCATTTCCGCGATACGCGCGGCCAGATTGCCGGTTGCGATTTCCTTTGTCTGGCGGTTGATCCGGTCGATCAGGTTCACGACATGAATCTGCACCACGCCGCACACGACAAGGATTACCGACAAGAGCGCCGCAAGATAAGCAACCAGGATCGGCATGATCATCAGCAGGATTTGTTCGTTGATCCGCTGCGTAGAGATCGCGGTGACGACTTTCCAGCCGTTTTCCCGGTTCACTTCCGTCCAGGCGCGCTGCTCCCTGCCTTCAATGACGATTGTTTCAAAGCCGCTTTCCGCGTGTCCGGCATCGACGCCTGCTTCATTGGTGTTTTTCAGCGTACGAGCCTTGTGCTTTCGGTCAAAGAGAATCGTCCCGTCGCCGCTGATAATTTCGATGTCGCCTTCCCATTTGCGCGTCAGGCGTTGAATGCTTTCTTCTATACCGCCAAGATCAAGATTGAATGAGACCACGCCGATCGTTTCATTGTTTTTGACGACCGCCTTTGACACCGCGACCGCGATTCCACCGCTCATCTGGCGGTACGGTCCGGTCAGTACCGGACGGTCGGGCGTTGCAAGCGCATCTTTGTACCAAGGGCGCTCGCGTGGTTCATACGGCTGCAGCGCCGCTATCAATGGCCGCTCCGAGATTTCGATATAACCGCCTTGCTGCGTTCCGATGCAAATCCCTTGCAAACGGGTGTGCCATTTGAGAAAATCGGCCAAGGGATCGATATCGCGCCGCGCAAACGCATTGCCGTCAAAGTAGACTTTGCCGCCGATCTTATCGATCATTTCCGCCATGCGTGCATCCTTTGCCAGTGATGAAATGTCATTGAAAGAGACATACATCAGGTCTTCTTCCAGATAATTGCGCATGTAAACGGCAACCTGGCTGGCCTGCAATTCATAATTGTCCGTGACCTGCCTTGCCAGCATGTTATAGGTAAATAAAAAACCGATCAAACCAATCACGCTGCCGGCGATGAAAATCCGCGCCGCCAGTTTGTTTCGTATCGAATTCGCCACTTGCATTCTTCCTTTTTTTCATATTGCAGTAGCATTTAACCATATGTGTTGACAAAAATCAACCTGTTTATTACGAAACGTTACAATAACACGGCTATTTTTTCAAACATTCTTCATAAGATTACCGTCATCACCAAACGATCTTCAGCGCTGCCGTATTCTCCGCGGCGCATTTCCTGTTCAACAAAGCCCAGTTTTTCCCGATAGACACGGATCGCCGCCTGATTTGAAGGATCTACCGTCAGTTCGACCTCCGTCACACCGCTTTGCTTCAACTCCGAGAGACTGGCGCGGAGCAAGGCGCTGCCCAATCCCTGTCCGCGCAACGCCTGCGCAACCGACACGCCGACCATGTACGCACGCTCCGGCTTTTCCCAATCGCGCATATATTCGACCAGCCCGACGATTTCATCGTCCTGGAGCGCAACATGGACGCAGCCATGCCGAATCATCGGCACCAGATTCCACTCATTCAGTGCGCCGTCGCCAAACGCTTCTCTTTCCAATTCGAGAAGCCTGGGCAGCCACTTTGCCTTTGGTGTCCGCAACCGTTCAATCTTCATTTCGCCGTTCCCCCTTGAACTCTTTTTCAATGTAGCGCGAGTCGCTGGCCGAAAGCAGACCAGGATAGGTCAGAGAAAACTCGATCTCGTCGCCCACTTTGACTTCGTTTTCGCCGTCGGTGATATCGACGATCGTATGATCACTGCTCGCTCCCAGGATCGCATACTTTTCTTCCACCGGACGAATCCCTTCGATATATACGTCCTGGCGTCCGAATGCCAGGATTGCACGTTTGCGCATTCCCTGATCGATGAATTGAGGCGTGTTGCCGAACGCGTCTTTGCCGATTTCGCCCATCGGCAGTGACGGTTTATCCTTCACTTCGATCACTTCGCCGCGCAAGCGGAACGCATCCTGATGCAAACCGGGGATGACGCGGTTGTTCGTCGTATCCGTCCCCAGCAAAATCCCTTCGCCGATACGCAACTGGTTGATGCCTTCCGGCACCTCGTCCTTTTCCACTAAGAAGAGCGACGACGTTCCGCCGCCTGAAATCACTTCTAGCTTATAATCCAGATACTGTTCCAATGAATCCCTGAGCGTAATCAACACGCCGAGATTCTCGCGGCTCGGCAGAACGCCGCCGTAACAGCCCATGTTCGTGCCGAGCCCCACCAGTTTCACGCCGCGCATGCTCTTGATCTGCGCGGCGGTGGCAATGACATGTTCCTGCAATACGCCTTCCCTAAGATCGCCGACATCCACCATCAGGATAATCTTATGCATCGCTTCGATCCGGCACGCCGCTGCAGCCAGCGCTGAAATGACGCTCAGTTCTGAATTGATGCTGACATCCGCATAACGAACTACATTATCGACATTGCTCAAGCGAGGCAGTCGCAATAAGGTAATTTGATTTTGAAAACCGCGCTTGCGCAGTTCCATGATATTTTCCATCCTCGCGTCCGCCAGACCGGCAATGCCGCCTTCCAGCATCGCCGTCACGATCTGGTGCGCAGCCGTAAATCCTTTCGTCACGCCGATGACTTCAATTCCTTTATCACGGCATTGCCGCACAATCTGATTTGCATTTTCCCTGATTTTGTTCAGATCGATTGTAAGCACGGAACAGCTGCTCATCCTTTCCCCTCCTAAAAAAAGAACAGATAAAGTCTATAAAGACTTCATCTGTTCCTATTTCATCACGTTGCTATTACGGTAGATTATAGCAAAAACGCTCACAAAAGTCAATTTCTCCCTTTTCTATCACTATTCTATCGCCTGCAGTTTCAATACTCCTGCACCGCGTTGCGTGTGTTTCTGCGTCGTGACGTTGCTCTCGCCAATGGCCCAGATCAGCTTGTTGTCGCCCAAGACAAGAGCCTTGTTCTGTGCACCGCCCGGATCCAGCTTGCGAGCAAATTCCACCGTCATCACGCCGTCCGTATAATTGCCCTTCAGCTGTGAAACGGTCGGTTCTCCCTGTTTCGGTTTCGGCAGTCCGACCAAGCTCGTGCTGTATTTCTCCTCGACCAGAATTTTCCCATCCTTAAACGAAAACATCAGAATATCGGCGCCGTCCATCTTCTCAGCAGCGCCGATGCCGATCGCCAGATATCCTTTCGTCTTGGCGCGCAGCGCCATCAATACCGTATCGCCTTTCACACGGCTGAAGACCTCGACATCGCCGATCATCTGCGGCTTACCGTATTCCTTTTCATCGATGACGCCGTCCGCTTTCCATTCGCCAAGCATCACCGGTGTGCTTGCAGGCGGCGGAACCTCCGCCTTTTGGTTGGCGCATCCCGCTGCCAACGCCGCTAAGCAGAGAATGCTTAGCCATAAAAAAAGCCATCTTCGTTTACGCTCCATAACCGCATAACCTCCCGTCGCTTTTTCAATCACCTATTACAGTGTATTCGTCAGTTGCACTTCGCTTCCTTCTTTTGGGAAAATTATCCCATACACAAAAACAGACGGCTGGCGCTTCGGCAACATCGCTGACACACCTGGGGATCAGATAAATAAGCCAGAGAAAAGTCTTTTCCGGATTGCTTTTCTTTTTAAAATTAATTCTATTTTTCCGTGCAAAACGCTTCTTTTTACGTTAACATATTGGTATACATTCTTATCTTTAGGAGGAATTCCCATGGCAAATTTATCATCCTGGCATCTGCCGACGTCACGCAAAGGCATTATCGCCACCGTCTTAATCAGCGTCATTCTTTTCGCCACCATTTTTACCGGAGCCTGGTATGTTTTCTACTGGAAAAAAACGCCCGCCTATTCACTCGGTTTGATCCGCAACGCCGTTGAAACGCACAACTACGCCGAATTTGAAAAGCATGTCGATGTCGACTCTCTTGCGAATCGAGCCTTCGACGACATTGTTGTCGCATCCATAGCCGAAGAAAAAGGCGAGTCCGCCAATATAAAGACCTTTGCCATGGGCCTCGCACAAATGTTTAAGCAGCCTTTTGTTGCCGTAGCCAAAGATGCCAGCAAGCGCTTCGTAGAAAGCGGTTCGTTCGAAAAAGCGCAGACCACAGAAGGCGAAACCGATAAACAACCGCGTTTCTCCGCTGCTGAGGTCGGCAAGAAGACCGGTCTTGCCTCGAGTGACTTCAAAGGCGTCTCCTATACAAAAGAAGACGGCAACGTCGCCGTCGTCGGCATTAGCGTATTCGAAAAGCAAGTGGAAAAAGAGCTGATCATCGAGCTCAAACTCATCAAACTTGATGACGGCACCTGGAAAATCACCGAGATCGCCAATCTCAAAACCTACATGGCGCAACTGAAAAAGCTGCGCGCCGAAAAACTGGCCCGACTTAATGCGCCCATTGAAAGTAAAATTAAAACAGCGCTCACGCTTGGTTCTGTAAGCGCTCAGATCGTCAACGCCGACCCTTGGGGATTCTCACGCGAACTGCGCGTCGCAATTCCGGTCACCGTAGGTTCCGGCCCCAAACCGGCCTCCCTGGGCGGTCAGATTTCCGTCGCCAATAAAAACGGCGCCACGTTGCTTGCCAGCGGAATCAAAGCCGATCTAAGCAGCGCCGAGCAAAAACCGATCCTTTATTATTCCTTCCATCTCAATCAATTCATGGACGGCCATAACGAAATTCTCGCCTCCGACCCAAAAGCCCTCACCTATACCGTCAATGTCAGCCGTATAAGCTTTGCCGACGGAAATGAACTCAAACTTCTCGAAGCGTTGCCCGAATCGTAATCCACTCTACATTGCACTAAATAAAACGCCAACTTGCATCCTCAAGATACAAGTTGGCGTTTTATTGCATTTGCCATTGTGGCAGATAACACGACAGCCAGAGCATTTTTATTTTGCACTGACCTTCGCCGTCGAGTCCGTTGCTGTGGTGTTGGAGGAATCGCTGCTATCCGAACTGCTCGCGCTGCTCTTTGCGTCCTCCAACGTCTGCATCTTCTGCATAATCAGCGCTACCTGTCCGGTCGAACCATACGTCAGCTCGCTATACAGACCGGAAGAAGCATCATTGCTCTGATCGCTGGATGATCCGCTTGACAAATAATCCGCCAGCGAAGCCGACTTTGCTTTCTTTAGATACTCATCGAGTTGAGACGCTGTAGTACTCGTCGACGTGGTCGAGTCGGTCGACGAACTGGAAGTCCCCGACTGCGTTTCGCTGGAAGTCGCATCGGTGTTGCTGTTCAAGAGCTTGTACCACGCACTGTTGGACACGCTATTAATACCTGACATCATCCTACCTCCCTACGCTCATTTATTTTACCTATCGCCAGCGATTCTTTAAATTATCTTAAATCGCAAAAACGCCTCACCCTTCAACCCGCCTGCTTTTCCTCTTTCAGATGCGTTGCATCATTGAGGCGGGCAACGACAGTGCGCTCGGCGTGATATTCCAAGATGTTCAACGCCGTATTATCCTGCCGGATATTCCAGACCTGGCTCAGCGGAATAGCGAGCGCGGCGCAGATGGCGCTGCGGATCGCCGCTCCGTGCGAGACGACCAGCACATCTTCGTCCGGATGCGCACTGACGATCGCTTCCAGCGCTGCTTGCATCCGTTCCTGCAGTTCCTGGAACGATTCGCCGCCGGGACTCTTCGCCTCCGGCAGCGGCTGCGAAAAAAACCGATTCGCTTCCACTGCCGCTTCACCGATCAAACTGTCGTGCGTCATGCCTTCCCACGCTCCAAAGGAAATCTCCTTCAAACCCGAAACAACGCGAACCTCCAAGCCATGCGGCGCGGCAATCGTCTTTGCCGTTTCGTGCGCCCGCTCCAAGTCGCTCGAGTATGCGGCGGCAAACCGTTTCGTGCGCAAGCGTCCGGCCAGGCACTCGGCCTGGCGACGTCCGGCTTCGCTGAGCGAAATATCCGTCTGCCCCTGATACTTCATTAACTTGTTCCATTTCGTCTCGCCATGGCGTATTAAAAAAATCCTCGTCATCCTTGCCTGAAACCGCCTTTCCTTTGCTGACTCATCTGTTCATTCTACACCGAAACGTCCTCTTCTGCCACTGTTCTTTCTTCAGGCTCATTGCCGCCAGTGCCAATAATACGGATATCCCGGCCGCATGACCGGGCGGCCGTCCTGCTCCACATGCCCCGGATAATTCGCCATTTCCGCCTGCCATAGCGTCAGCCCCGCTTGTGTGGGATCGACAATCCGCCCCATGAACAAAATTAAACCGCTTGGCTTGTGTACAATCAAAAAGAAAAACGGATGATCCGCACGCACTGCCAGCGCAGGTTGCGAAGAATGTCCCGCATTCGTTTTGCCAGCTGGCAGCGTCGCCTGCTTTTGCGTTTGCGCGCCGTTTTCCGCAATATCCACGACCGCCTGTTGCAGCATGCGGCTGATAAAGAGCGTTTGCTTCGAACTAACGCCGGAAAAGTCAGCGCTCTTGGCATCAAAAGCCGTCGTCAATCCCAGCGCAGGCAATAGCGCCGCATCCTCTAAGCTATAGCGGCTTTCCACTTTGCATTTCGGCAAAAACACATCCAGCGCTTTGCTGTGCAGCAATTTCTGGCCGCTCGTATATTTTCCCAAATCCAGTTCATCAATCGCCTCTTTGCCCTCGCCTTTCGGCACGACGACAAGCGTCGCCAGTTCATTTCCGGCATACGGCAATTCAACAACCTGTGCATGTTCATCTTCGAAATATGGGGCTTCGAGTTTCTGATGCAGCATCGGCACAAGCAGCGAATCGCCTCTGACGCGCCGGAAGGAGAGTTGTTCCATATCCTTCGCCATAAACGGCGTCTGCCATTCGCCTTTGAACGAATCGCCATTGACCAGTAAAAGTGAAACAGCCTTCTTCGCATCCTCCGGCGGCAGGAACGTCGTCACTGCGCCGTCCGTCTTGTCTTCCAACCAAAAATTGACCGCCTGTCGCGCCGCTTCGCCATGATCGACAAAATCGCTGTCACGCAAACTCCGCGGATAATTCCGATCCATCAGCGTTGAAAACTCCCGGCGCACTGTCACCGCACTGTCCAGCCACATCGCATCGCCCATGCGCAACCGGTTCGCCGCGTTATCTTTCAATGGCAGTTCCTTATGCAGTTTGCCGAACGCTTCCGTCAGCGCTTTCGGCTCCAGCGTAACGTGCAGCGTCTTTTCCAATTGTCGCGCCGTCTCGCCACCGCTCCCCGCGTACGCCATCGCCAGCGTGCGCGAAATAGCGTACGGCGAGAAGACCAGATTTTTATCCGGTTCGTTCTTGCGCGCAATCTGATAAAAATCCCAGGCAAACGCATTGCTGCCGCCCGCTGCTTCCTGCAGCGGCGCAGCCAGCGCCTCACGGCATAACACAAGCGCCGCTATAAGCAGCAGCACCAAGATGACAATACGCTTCCATCGTTTCATAGGAATCCTCCTTAGAGATGTCTCAACGCTTATTATATGCCTTGGCGCACGCAAAGAAAAGAGTTCCTGTATGTTTCTAGGGCAAGCGTCTGTATTCAAACATGTCTTTTAAGCTTCCCTACGCCGCGCATGATCACTTCAATACAAAAATCGCTCCTTTGCGCAATCCGCAAAGGAGCGATTTTTTAGCTGCTATTCCATTACGTCGAAGCTGCAAGTGTTGCCGACATCAAAACATTTTCCCCGGAACGTTATCATCGTTCCATTTACAGTCGCTTCGATTTTGCAAATTTCACCGACTGTGGGTCGCTCATCTTTGTCAAACGATCCGCAATAGAACACAGTTCCCGTACAATTACTGGTTCCGGTACCATCTAGCAGTCTTGCGACTCCGCCAGTCATTGAATGAACATAAACTTTAGTAAAATGCGCATCTGCTGGTATTCTCATCCTTGCTACCTCCTTTCCTTACGCTTTTACGAAACCGCCGACGGCGGGATCGTATTTAATGACGATATCGGCCTGTTTTGCAAAGTCAAGCAGCAGCGCCTGGCTCTTGATGCGGCTGATCACCATGCCGTCATCCAAATCCGACTGCATGAAGATGCTGATTCTTTCATGCGGCGTAAACGTCGCCGACTCGTTGGAGAGTACCTGCACCGCATTGATCGGATTGCCTTCGTAGGTTACGCCGTTCGCTACGACGTCTTGCGCCAGACCGAAGGTCAGGATATCCGGGTCGGTCATATTGTTTTTGATTTCATACATGTTGTCGCCCAGCGTCGTATCGGTAACCGGCGGTTCAAAAATTCCGTTGGCAAACGCGTACGATTGTTTTTCGCTAGCCTGCGCATACGAAGATTTTTCAATTTTCGCCTTGCCTTCCATTTCGCTGCAGGATGCATACACGCCGTACGCTTCTTCCCAGGACACGCTGTTAATTTCAAACGGTGCAAACGTGACCCAGGCAACATCCGCGCCCGAACCTTCCGCTTCCTTGACGATAATCACCCTTTGATTCAACATGTTGAATTTTTTCACCGTTTCGTTATCGATTAACGCTTTCAAAGTATAGTTTGCCATTTTTTCATTCCTCCAATTTTTTAATCATATTCATATAAGTCTTGCGGCCGCACCTGCAGAGCCCTAGCCAAACCGCAGAGTATCGGCACGGTAGGATGACGTTCCTCATTCTCAATGGCGCTGATCATGCTCTTGCTTACGCCGGAACGCCTCGCTAGTCCATCTTGCGTAAGCCCCTTTTGCTTACGTATTTTTTTTTAAACTGTAGATTATCATTCCATCCCTCCCTCTGGATATGAGTGGATTGCAACCCCCACTTACAAATTATCACATTAAAGGTTTACTATGGTGGAATCATACAAATTTTGTTTAATATAATAAATTCGTAAGAAACGCTCGCTTGGGACGGCGACATAGGACGGATGACTTTGCCGCTCATTTTTGCTACAATTAAAACAGCTTCACTGAATACGGAGGTACCTATGATCAACGAAATCGGAGAGAAAATTGCCGCGCTGCGCAAGAGCAAAGGCCTCACCTTAAAAAACATGAGCGAGCTTTGCGGCCTTTCGATCAGTTTTTTGTCGCAGATTGAAAACGGCAGTTCCTCACTGGCCATCACTTCATTAAAAAAAATTGCCGAAACGCTCAACGTGCCGATCACATATTTTTTTGACACGCATGAAAACCATCATTATCATGTCACACTGGAAAAACAGGAGAAATGGAACATCGAAGGTTCGCCGTTCGAATATGTGCGCCTGTCCGGACAGTTCCCCGAAAGTTCGGTTGAGCCGCTGCTGGTGACGTTGCCGCCGAACTCCAACTTCGGTCAGGTCTACAGCCACCCCGGCGAAGAGTTCGTCTACGTGCTCGAAGGCGCGTTGCTCGTCGACCTTGACGGCAAACAACATCGGGTCAAAACCGGGGAATCGATTCACTACCCGTCGACGCTGCCTCATTCCTGGTCCAATCCCAGCGCGCAGCAAGTCCGTGTGCTTTCCGTCTCCTCGCCGCCGCTCTTCAAATAACGGCGC
The DNA here is from genome assembly GCF_030542965.1 of Azotosporobacter soli. Classification (NCBI taxonomy): domain Bacteria; kingdom Bacillati; phylum Bacillota; class Negativicutes; order Selenomonadales; family Sporomusaceae; genus Azotosporobacter; species Azotosporobacter soli. The sequence continues at coordinate 63,589 of NZ_JAUAOA010000014.1, read as the reverse complement.
TTTCATGCATGCCCGTTACACAAGAAGTGTATTTGAACCACAGGTGCTGCGCACCACAGATTCGTTGCGCGAATGACGGGTAAAAACAAAAACAGAATCCGACTGCAAGAAGGATGTAAAACTCTTTCTGCCTTCCCATCTTCAACTCTTCGTGTAAAAACGTCCCGCTTGCTTTCGTTTTCTCATCAGTCACAGAACAAAAAAGTACGACGCCGGATACTGTCCGACGCCGTACTTTTTTTTGTTTTTAGTCGATGATGGTCAGCTCTTTCGTATGCGCATTGAGTACCTTGCAGCCGTCTTTCGTCACGAGAACCAGGTCCTCGATCCGCACGCCGAATTTTCCTTTCAAATAGATACCCGGTTCGATCGAAAAGATCATCCCCTCTCGCACCGGAAGTTCGTTCGCCGCCGAAACATCGCCGAAATCATGTACGTCAAGCCCGATGCAATGACCGGTTCGATGCGTAAAGAACGGGCCATAGCCGCCTGCTTCAATCACGCTGCGCGCCGCACGGTCGATATCGCAAAAACGAACGCCCGGCTTAACCGCTGCGATCGCGCTCAGGTTCGCTTCTTTGACCAGATTATACACCTTTTCCGCTTCGGGCGACACCGTCTTATAGAAGACCGTGCGAGTCATGTCCGAGCAATATTCGTTCTTCTTGCAGCCGATATCGATCACGATGCAGTCGCCCGGCTTGACGCAGGTATCATCGCTCGTGTGATGCGGTTCGGCCGCGCCCGCGCCGTAAGAAATGATCGGATCGAACGAAAAGCCGGCCGTACCAAGCTCTCTGTAAATACCGCTCAGGATTTCGACCATTTCGAGTTCCGTCCGGCCAGGTTGAATCTCTTTTTGGATCTTCGCCATCGCCAGATCATTTAAGCGCGAAGCTTCCTGCATCTTGGCCTGCTCCGTTTCGTCCTTGCACATCCGGACGCCGTCCACCGCGAACGAACCGCGCACCATTTTCACCGTCGTGTTCAACTCCTGCAGTTCCAGCAAAAACCGAGCCGGCCAGTTGCTGTCGATGCCGACGACGCCGGTCTTGGCAAGAGCAGCATTCAAGACCGCGACAGGACTTTCGATATCGGAGAAATACGTCACCGGCATGCCCAGCGCATCGCTTTGCTGAAACATCTCATGCACGAACAAACGGCAGGTTGTATCGCGTCCTACCAGCATCGCGAGCATCCGCTTACCGGTGTGAAGCCAAGCTCCGCTAAGATAAAAAATCGTCGTCGGATCAGTAATGATCAGTTGATCGATCCCCATTTCCGCCATATTGGCCGTGGTCTTTTGAATCCGTTCTTGGTTAAGCATAGTAGTAGCCTCCCTTTTTATAAACCAATCGCTGCAGCGATTCTTTGGCTAACGATAAAGTTTTGACACGAAGAATTCATTTTAAACCACAGGTACCTAAAGGTACCACAGAAGCCGCATGGCGCCTTAGCGGTTAAAACAGTCAAATCGCGTAGCGATTTCTGCGGCGGCTATGCCGCCTGTGGTTCAAACCATTTTTTGCAAATTCATCTTCCGTCCGATGCGCGATTTACCCCATTGAAAACGGTGTTTGCCGACGCCGTTTGGCACGACCCGGCAAACACCATTTTATCACATTATTTGTTTACCGCCGCTTTCTCCGCTGCCGGGACATCCTCTTCCAGCAACGCGACCAATTTCTTATCGGACACGAAGAGCAGCGCCGCCGTTACGAATAAAATAATCGGAATCACGACATAGGACTGCATGATCGGATACGAGGTCGCGATCGCGTACAGATAACCGTAGGATTTTCCCGCGATGAACGTGGCGATGATCCAGACGCCCATCAGAACCGAATACAACTTGTTCGGCGCATGTTTAGCCACGAACGAGTTGCCGAGCGGCGAAAAGAGCATTTCGCCGATACTCAGCAGTACGCCGAACGCAATCAGCCAAAGAATGCTCGCCTTGCCCGCCAATGCTCCGCCCGCGCCTCTCGACATTTCAGCGCCGACCAGCATCAGGAACGAAAAGCCAAGAAACGTCAGACCCAGGCCTAATTTTTTAAACAGGCTCAAATCGCCGCCTGGACGCTTCGACATTTTGAACCAGATCGCGCCAAGCACCGGGCCAAGTGCGATGCAGACAAACGCATTCAGCGAGTCAAACCAGGATAACGGCACGTCAAAACCGCCCAGATTCATGTTCACAAATTCGCCGCCGTAGTCATACGCCGCCAGATACGTCAGGTACCAGAAGACCCAGAAAATGACCGAGAAGAGCGAAACCATAACTATGGCAAAAACCTTTTTCTTCTCCACTTTGGTCAGCGGCTTCACTTCGGTTTCCACTTTCTTTTCGATATGCTTGCCCGCTTTGAACGGCTTCTTGCCCGCTTCGCCTAAGAAACGCATGCCGAACAGGAAACCGATTGCCGTAATCGCACAAATAAGTCCGCATAATTGAAACGCCGGTCTAAAGCCCTGCACATCGCCGCTCGCAAACGTGGTCGCAACCAGAATGCCCACCGCCGTCGTGCCGATAAACGCGCCGACGTTCACGAACGAATACTGCACCGAAAATGCCGAGTCGAGCTGCTTTTCATCTTCAAACAACGCACCGTTGATCGCAGAAACATTGCCCTTAAAGAGCCCGGTACCGACCGCCACCAGCGTGATCATCAGATTCATCGCCGTCGCGTCCTGCGCGCCGCTGCCGATAAAATACCCGCCTGCCATCAGCACCAAGCCCACCGGAACGCAATAGCGTGCGCCGATGTAACGATCCGAGAGATAACCGCCGATGATCGGGGCCAGATAGGTAAACGCAACCAAATTCGACTGGATCAGGGCCGCTTCCACTTTCGTCAGCCCCAAGCCGCCTGTCACCACCGTCGCGGCAACGAAGACAAAGATCAGATACTTGGCCGAATAATACGCCATCCTTTCAAACATGAATGTCAGACAGCAAACATAAAATCCGAACGGCCGTCTGTTTTCCCCCACCGTTTCTCCCATAAACACGCCTCCATTTTTTTAAATTTCCCTGGTGTACGTTTGAAGCCATTCCCTTTCCGCATCCGTAAGATGCTCCGCCAGTTTTTCGTAGACCCTTTTATGATAACGGTTTAAGTACCGCTTCTCATCGCCGCTCAACTCCGACGGATCAATCGCATCCAGATCGATCGGCACGAACGTGATCGTATCCATATGCATGAACTGACCGGACGCAGTCTCCTCGCCCTTGCGAATCACCAGTTCATTCTCAATGCGGATGCCGTGCGAACCCTCGATATAAATGCCCGGCTCGTCGGTGATGACCATGCCCGCTTCCAGCACATTCGCCTCATACTTCGACGGCGAACTGTACCAGCGAAAGCCGCTCGGCCCTTCGTGGATGTTAAGCAGATAACCGACGCCGTGTCCGGTGCCGCATTTGTAGTCGATGCCCAGTTCCCAGATCGGCTGTCTGGCCAGCACATCCAGATTGTAGCCTTTGCAGCCATACGGAAATTTCGCGCGCGCCAGATTCATCATCCCTCGGGCCACTGCGGTAAAATGCTTCTTCAGCTCCGCACTCACTTCGCCGATCGCGATCGTCCGCGTGACATCGGTCGAACCTTCCAGATAATTGCCGCCCGTATCGGCCAAAAACAGATGCCCCGCCTTAAGCACCGCATCCGTTTCCGGCGTCGCCGAATAATGCATCAGCGCCGCATGTTCCTTAAAGGCGCAAATCGGTGCAAAACTTTGCCACAAATAGCCGTCCTGTTCTTTGCGCAGCGTCTCCAGTTTTTCCGCAACGCCGATTTCCGTGATCCGCGTCGTAAGCGCCTGCGTCTTTAGCCAATGCATCAGCTTCGTGCAGGCGATGCCGTCTTTGATATGCGCCCGCTCGATGTTGGCCAGTTCCACTTCGTTCTTGACCGCCTTGAAAAGGATCGTCGGATTCGTCGCCTCCACTTTCTTCACGCAGCTCGGCAAATTCTGATAGAGCGCGTAATTGAGCCGCTCCGGATCAAGCAGCACGACATCGTTCTTGCCAAACAGTTTCACCGCTTCATAGATCGCATTGTATGGTACGAACACCACGTCGTCCTTCTCCAACTCCGTCGTTACGTCCGCAGGCAAGCGACTCGCATCGATGAACAGTTCCGCCTTTTCCCGGGAAATAATCGCATACGCGAGCACCAGCGGCGAATACAGCACATCACGACCGCGAATGTTGAAGAGCCAGGCAATATCGTCGAGCGTCGTCAACAGATGATGGCTCGCTCCGGCTTCGTGCATCGCCGCCCGGACGCGTTTTAGCTTCGCCGCCGTACTCTCGCCCGAGTAACGCTCCACAAGGTGAAACACCGGCTCCGTCGCCAACTTCGGACGATCCGGCCAGACCGAATCGACAAGATCCTGTCCATACTCGATTTTTCCTCGTTTCGCACGCAACGCATCTGCAAAATCGCAGCCTTCCCGCATCGCGATCAACCGTCCGTCAAAGCCGAGTGTTCCTCCTTCGGGCAATACCGCCGCCACATAGTCGCGCACGCTCGGCACGCCGGGATTGCCGCTCTTAAAGAGCGTAACGCCGCTGCCGGAAAGTTCCTGCTCCGCCTGGAGGAAATAGCGTCCATCCGTCCACAGCCCCGCTTCGCTCGCCGTGATCACCGCGGTTCCGGCTGAGCCGGTAAAGCCGGTGACAAAAGCGCGCGCTTTAAAATGCTCGCCCACGTATTCGCTTTGATGGTTGTCCGCCGATGGAATCACATACACGTCGATCTTCTTCTCCTGCATCAGCGCTCTCAGTTTGGCAATGGTCTCTTTCGCACTCATTCTCATTCCCCGCTTCCTATAAAATGTGCGCCGCACCGCTCGTTGTAAAGAGCGTTACGGCAGCGCAAATAATTAAATTCACATTTGTCCGAATACTATGAATTTAACTTATACTGTAATTATATTTACCCTCACAGAAAAAGTAAAGTGAATTCAGTAATCTTTCCCGGTTTATTTTCTGCTGATGTTTTTTTTAAACCGCAGATATCTGGCGGTAGTTTTAACACGAAGAGTTGAAGAGAGAAAGCGATTGATTTCGACATGCATTGCTTTTGCAAATTCAACTTGATAATGGTGCGATCATTTGCAACTTTTAGCTCTTTCCGCATCAGAAATTTTACCTGAACACGTACTCGTCCGTCAGACATAGTCCTCGCAGCCTGCAACCTCAGAAATTCCAGATGCAATGCGCCATCCATGGCTTACCATCTGCGCGCAGCTTCCTGCTTCGCGTTTCTGAGGTCTTGTCTGCGACTCCTTGTCTGACTCTCCTCGTCCTAAACGTTCCGGAAAAACCTCTGACGCGGGGCTTGGGGTACGGAGAACTATGCTACCCCGAAAAAATACTAACTTCTATCGTCCTGATAAAAATCAACCTATCTCATCTATTGTTTAAGTTCTTTAAATTATGTAACCATTCGTTTTATGCTATAGTGATAGTACTTTGATAATCATTTCCCATTTTATAATTAGGAGTGTGCAATTATGTTTTTCGTAGCCTTAGCCATTTTCGTCATTCCCTATTCGATCATTTGCTACATCAACTATCGCATCGTCGCCAAATTCGATCCTACTGTAAAATTCGGCGAAAACTTGGTGCCGATCTGGAACACGTACCTTTTAGCCAAAGAAGTGATGCCGCATCCCAAGCGCTATATCGCTGCCAATCTTCTGCTTGTCAGCATCAGCCTTGTCGCGATGGTGAGTATCATCGGTTTTTCCTTCAACGAATTCGCTTTTAAGCGCCTGCAGGATTTCCAGTGGTTCTTTGATCTGCTCAAGTTCATCTCGGCCATCCTCTACGCCTACCTCTGGGGCTGCACGGCAAAGGCGCTCGGCAAACGCCGCTGGCTGCATTGCCTGTTTGGCCTGCTCACCTTGCCGCTTTTGATTAGCGTTCCGATCATGGCCTTCGACAAGAGCCGTCCGGTAGATCGCCCCGTATGATTTTTTAAAAGCTGTCTCGCATAGGCATGGCCTAGGTCGAGACAGCTTTTTTAGCATCGACAAATTTCTTTGCTAATTAATCTGCCTCTCCTGTTCCAGATAGCGTAGCAGCAAGATGCCTTCGCGTTCGAACTCGACGGGGTTTAAAACGCTGGCGACGCCGAGGACGGGGATGTTGACCTGGCTTTGCAGCCCGGCGCTGAATACATCGGGAGTGATGATCAAGTCGCACTCCAGCGATACGGCTTGGATCAGATCGGCGGTGATGACGGTGGTGTTAAAATGGCGGCGCAATTCGAGAACGTCTTCAATGCGCCGTTTCAATACTGCACAGCTCACCACGCCAAAACCGCAGACAACAGCAATTTTCAATCGCTTATCCATGCATGATTCCTCCTTTTGGGGTTTATAAATTATATTTGAACCACAGCACCACAGAAGCCGCGTCGCGGCTTGCATGGTAAAACAGCTAAATCGCAGCGCGATTGCTGTGGCGGCAACGTCGCCTGTGGTTTAAGATCTCACTCATACCTTTGGCAAATTAAATTTGATAATGGTGTGCTCATCCGCTTTCCTTAGCTCTTTCCGCATCAGAAATTTTACCTGAACACGTACTCGTCCGTCAGACATAGTCCTCGCAGCCTGCAACCTCAGAAATTCCAGATGCATGCGCCATCCATGGCTTAGCATCCGCGCGAAGCGTCCTGCTTCGCGTTTCTAAGTTCTGGTCTGCGACTCCTTGTCTGGCTCTCCTCATCCTAAACGTTCCGGAAAAACCTCTGACGCGGGGCTTGGGGGAACGGAGATCGAAGTCGCCGCCGTCTTTGTGCGGCCGCTCAAAAAGTGCCAGGTACTAGGCGCGACGAGGAGTGCGTAGCGCCGCGTACAATAGGTACGCAAGCAAACACCCGCAAGAAGCAACGACGTAGATGGTGCTTTTTCAGCGGCCTCACCTGAGGTTGATCAAAAAGCATCAGATACTAGGCGCGACGAGGAGTGCACAGTGCCGCGTACATGTGGGTACGCAAACAAACACCCGCAGGAGTAACGACGTAGATGATGTTTTTTCAGCGGCCTCACCTGCGATCGATCAAAAAGCATCAGATACTAGGCACAACGAGGAGTGTCAGCGCCGCGTATAGTTGGTACGCAAACAAACACCCACATAAACGATAACGTAGATATGGCTAATACTTTTTCAGCGGCCGCCCCCTGAGGCCGATCAAAAAGTATTAGCTACTAGGCACAACGAGGAGTGTGCAGTGCCGCGTACATGTAGGTACGCAAACCAGCACCCGCAGGAAGCAACGACGTAGATGATACTTTTTCATCGACCTCTCTCCTTCCAGTTTAAGATTTGCCTCACCTGCGCCTCCGTCTCCGCCCTGCAAATCCGATTCATCCGTCCCGGTCGCGCGATCAATTGCGCCACCGCATCGAGCTGCCCCATCTGCTCTGCAACCGTTCGTGCGGCGAGCGCCATGACGACTTTCACTAAATTGATCTCCCCGGCGTCAAAGGGAACCGGGCGGTGCAGTGTGACCAAGCCCATGCCCGATTGCATCACGTGCTGCTCGTCCTGCAAATGTACCAACGCCAGCCAAGGAGAGATGACCATGCAATCTTCGCTACCAAGGTTCCGGCTAACCGCGTCGACATAGCGCGTTGTGACGCAACCATTGGAGAGAAGAAGTTTGCCAGCTGCTTCTACTGCTTGAACTCGGTTCACGACGGGAATGTTGATTTTTAGATGCACTTTTGATAGTCGATTCATAAATCTTGCCTCCTTTAGATTTCTGAATGTACTTATATGAAATTTTTAATACGACGAGAATCCATTGGCTATTCATCATCTTTGCAAATTCAACTTGATAGTGATGTGATTGTTTGTGTTCTTTAGCTCTTTCCGCATCAAAGGTTTTGCCAGAAAGGTCGGACTCGTCGGACGCTAATGCCATCCTTGGCGCGTCCGACACTAGGAGCATCCGGCTCCGTCGCGGGCCAGTCATGGTTGAAACAGCCTGCGTCCGACTACATACCAGACGCAATGCGCCATCCGTGCGCAGCGTCTGTCATCGGCATCCATGCCGCTGCTGCTGTCGTACTTGTCTATTTCTCCCTGTCTGGCTGTCCTCGTCCTTAAACATTCTGGAAAAACCTTCGACGCGGGGCTTGGGGTACGAGAAACGAAACGATGAGCAAGAGACGATGAACAAAATTTTTCCTCCACCACTTCTGCTTTCTGTATTGTGTGCTAAAAATTCGATACGTAAAACGAAAAGCAGCGCCCCTCCTCCCTGGGATCGCTGCTTTACCGATATTCTGACTGTAAGTGCGTTTACGGAAATAACTGGATGCGATATAATAAGTTTATGTGTGTTCCTTTAAACCTGCTTCGTAGTGGTCAGAAATAATACGGCCCTATCCCAGATGGTGTTCTGTATTATTTTTTCTGTACATAGAGCCGCTTTTGCGCTGCAGTTGTTATTGTATGAAGTGACGCACACTCTAGAGAAAACGAATCGATCTGCTTCCCGGCGACAATTCGTTTCCTTTCCATGCTTCACCGTGCTGCGATTTTTGTTGTAGTTGCTAGCATGATTGATTTCCTGGGTAGTTAGAGTTAAAAAATGCCGCCTCCTTTTTTTGTTTTGATTAGCTTCGCGCTACATTTTTATTGCGGAACTTTTGATTCCTCTTTCATTTTAGCGGAACCTTTAGCTCCTGTCAATAATTAGGGAGATGATTGTTCATGAATTTTTCTAGTCGCTTAAAAGAACTACGAATACAAGCCGACGCATCACAAAAAGACCTCGCTGCTCTAGTCGGTATATCGCCCCGCTCATTCCGCTATTATGAATCCGGCGAGAAAGAGCCGAACATTGCTACGCTTATTACGCTTGCCGATTATTTTAAGGTTTCTTTGGATTACTTGGTCGGGCGATCTGATACGAAATAACCAAATTGAAACGGGCCAACTCTTATCATGACGATAAAAGTCGGCCCGTTTTGTTTTAGTCCTAGCACTGTCATTTTTGCAACGAAATAACTGTGTCTAATTTAGTATTTCTGTTTATCAGGAATAACGACCATCAGAAGCAAGGTACGCGTCCCCTTGTTTTCTGTGGGTGCAGTTCAATTTAGCCAGACTCTTTTTTTCTTTTAGGATCCCAAGGTAATGCTCTCACCTGTAACAACCATCGTTTGATTGTCCAAACAATAACTCAGGCATTCTTCCAGACGCGCCTGCACTTGTTCGCCGCTGCGCTGGAAGCCAAATAGCCTTGCCGTTTCCTGAATCAGGCTTTCTCTGGAAATTCCAATTGCTTCTTGCAGAATCAACTGCATCGCCTGACATATTTCTTCCGATGCAATATGCTCAATCTTTCGTTGACTTTCCGGCCGGCCTTCAATCGGCACGCGCACGCAAATCTGTTCCGGCAAAGGCAGCGGCCACAAGAAGCCGTTCCGTTCCCGAATCGCCCCTTGTTGTTGCGCTTCTTCGCAGGCCGCATCCACCGTTCGTCGAATTTTCGACCCGACTCGTGCCAGACTCCACGCGTCAGCCAAACGTTTGGCCACCACATCAATGTGGATCGGTCCTTCTTGCTTGGCCAACTTCGTCATATTGCTGATATGCGACCACCGCGCCTCTAGCTGATGGAAATCATAATGCGAGCTCACGCCGCCTACAGTATAACTCTGATAGACTTCCGTGCCGTTGAGCATCGGGCTTTCCTCGGAAAAACCAGCTTCGACCGACTCCAATGGAACTTCGATTTGATATTTCCTCATGCTGTCATCGCGCTTTATTTTGACCGGTGCATCTACTGCCAGCTCCAGCGCCGCCTTCAGGCTTTCGATTCCGGCTTCACGCCGTTGAAACCAGTCCGGCGACCAAATGCGATGAAACCGCCACCCTAACCCTTCGAGAACTTGTTGGCGCAAACGATCCCGATCACGAGCCGTCGGCGCCGAATGATACGTCCGTCCATCACATTCAACGCCGAGAATAAACTTGCCCGGCTGGGCCGGATGGACAACTCCGATATCAATGCGATATCCGCTGCAACCAACCTGCGGGATCGCCGTATAACCAAGCTGACGGATCACCTCGATCACGTCATCTTCGAATGGCGAATCCGTATCTTCCAAGCCGCCAGGATTGTTCAGTTCAAGTGCGCTTTCACCAAGTTCCGCAAAACGCAGATATTGATACAAATTCAATACGCCCGCCGCCTTCGTCGCATTTATATTCATATCACCTGCCTTGATCGAGCTCACCAACACAACCTTTTCTCTGGCCCGCGTAATCGCGACGTTCAAACGCCGTTCGCCGCCATCCTTGTTTAGCGGACCAAAATTCATCGCCATTTTTCCCTGCGCGTCTTTGCCGTAACCAACGCTGAAAATAATGATGTCCCGCTCGTCCCCTTGCACATTTTCAAGATTTTTGCAGAAAAATCCATCTAGACGATTTTCCTTAAACAGCGTTTCCAGACTTGGATCCTTCTGACGTTTCAAATCCAATACATCCTGAATCGCCATCATTTGCGACTGACTGAAGGCAACCACGCCAATGCTCTTATCCGGCCGGCGGCGATGATGTTCAATCACAATCTCGGCTACACGCTGCGCTTCGACCGGATTTATTTTCTTGCCACCCCGTTCATAAATACCATCCGGCACATACTCAAACTGAATGCCCAGCTCTTCGCTTTCACGCTGCGCCGCCGGGAAAGTTACCAACTTGCTGCCGTAAAACTGGTGATTGGAAAAAGCAATCAACGATTCATGTTTGCTGCGATAATGCCAGCGCAGCATCGACGTCGGGAAAATCGGCCCACACTCATCGAGTACGCTGCTAAAGTCGGCGCTGGAGGTTTCATCCTCGTCCTCTTCGTTATATTCCGCATCGCCGTTTTCCGCAGCGCGGAAAAAGTTCGTCGGCGGCATTTGCTTGCTGTCGCCGGCAATTACGACCTGCTTGCCCCGATACATTGCAACCACCGCATCCTCAGTAAAAATTTGCGAAGCTTCGTCAAAGATGACCAAATCAAACGAAAAGCAGTCCGGCTGGATATACTGGCTGACCGATAGCGGGCTCATCATCAGACACGGCTTCAATCGCAACAGCAAGTTAGGTATTTTTTGAAACAGTTTCATCAGCGGCATATGCCGCCGTTTCTTTTCCGCTTCCGTTCGCAGCACATTTATTTCCGCTGTGTTTGCTGAAATCACACTGCGTCCCATGGGCTTATTCTGATTGCATGCTTCCATGATTGGTAGCGGCGCCCGCGCCACTAATTTGCGATCCAGATCCTTAAATTCTTCAATTAACTGCTGATGGTTTCGACCTCTGAACTGCAGCAAGCGCGGCTCTTTTCCAAACACATCATTAACCTGAGCCTGGTAAAACGCCCGGGCAAACGCCTCCAGCAACAACGCTTCATCTTTCAGCTCTGCTTCCGCTTGCGCTACAAAGTCCTGCAGCCCCTGTCCGGCCAGTCGCCCTTTGACCTGCACATATTCCACCCAGTTGTCCAGTTCATCGACCCGTTCTTCCAACGTGCGAAAGAACCCGGCTAGTTCTTTCAACTCAACCAATGCTAATCGGCTTTCGCCATTTACCATCGGTCGCTCGCTTGCGAACTGCGCTTTGAATTGCTCAGCAAAATATAGACTGAAGGCCGCCAGCGAATTTTTCAGCTTTGTCGCCTCCGCCTCGGGCGCTCGCTGCAGATTGGTCAGATAGCGTATCACATCGTCTGACATCTTCTCGCCAGGCAGCAGCCGCCGAAGCTGCAACGTCCATTTGATCGCCTCCATCACTTCATCCCATCGCGTCGTCACGCCCGTGAAACGATGGCCGAAATGATCCTGCAACCGATTTTCCTCACGCTGAAGTTCCGCCTGAATGCCGCGCAGGCGCGCAAGGCACCGCAAATCATCCTGCATTCCCTTGACAGTATCTGGCGCGTGGCCATAACGCTGCAACAAGTCGTCCAACAACACTGCCGCCTCGCGTAATCCATCGCTGCGCGTCCGACTCCATTCTTCCAAGAGGCCAAACGACAATTGCCAGAACGGCACGCCACTGCCCAGCCAGTTTTCCTGAACTACACACGCGTTCAATTCCTGCAGTTCACATTGCCACCTCTGCCGCTGCTTCAGCAATGCTTCCACGCCAGCTTGATAACTCTTAGGCAACGCGGCCTCCGTTGACAAGTAGCCCGCCAATGACTCCACAAAGGATTCGCCATCGTTCAGCTCCAGCAATCCTTCCGCCTGCTTCAAGGCCGCTTCTACCTCGTCAAACCGCGTCGCAGCATCGCAGAAATAGCTGCCCAGAGCCGAACTTGTCTCAGACCGACGCGTTGCCAGTTTTTCGCTTAAAGCTTGTAGCGCGCGGACTGACAGCAGATCTGCAACTACGGTATCAGGCAGGCAAAAGTCTTTCGTACAGCGCACAATCTCTTTTTTCGCCGCATAATACCCTGGATTGAAAAACTTGAACACGCCCTGGTATGACCAATGATTGAATGATTCCAGCAAACGCACTGCATCCACGTCAAAAATAGTTTCTTCATAGCGAACCAGCAACTCTTCCCGCCGCCGATTGTACTCCGCATACAATGGTTTAACCGCCTCAACAATGCCGGATACTTCTTTGCATCGCTTACTGTTCAGCCATGCTTTCTCCGGTTTCAACTCGCTAAAGCAATGTTCCATAATCTCCGCCAGACGGAACAATTCCTGCGGCGTTTCCGGCACAGCACTTACTCCGGTCGCTGCTAAAAGCCCCGTCGCATATTGTCGGCATTCCTCCACTTCACGCGGCAACGCCGCCGCAAAATCGGCCAGATGCCGATACTGCGTTTTGTAGGCACGTCCGTCAGCATCCAGTTTGGGAAACATTGACCGCACCGCATCCCAGGCCGCTTGCAATTCCGCCTCAAACTCTTCCGGCAAAGAAAAATACTCTTTCTCTACCGTCTGTTCCAGCGCCTCTTTTTCTTGCCAGTATAGGCGGCTGCATTCGCCGTACCGTTTGGCTTCCGCCATAATGTCCGCCATTCCGTCCGTAGTCAGCCAAATTGCCGCCGGCACGACGCCCTGATCGATTAGCTCGGCAACCTGAATCAGCCAATCCACATCTTCCAGTGTCACCGCTAGCGGCAGACCAGTCTTTTGGCTGTATGCATTGGCATCGCCCCTTAAATCCGTCAGCGTTTCCTGAAGGCCGCGCAACAGCTTCATCCATTTTTCCCGCACTTCCGGCCGGAACACCGTTTCCTTAGCTCCCCGCCAAGGAAAATCATCGCCTTCCGTCACAACACCCCAAACCCGACTCAGGGCTTTCATTTCCGTCTGCCAGCGTTGGCAGTTTTCGCTCGTCAGTCGTTCCGGCTCGACGCCCAGCGTCAATAGCGGCGCTTTGACATGTCGGGCCACCAGCGCCATGACATCATAAACACTGCCCCCTAGCTCCAGACGTTCTTCATGTAACGCCGCCACATAATCATTTAACTCTTGGCGCAAGCGCTGCAGCTTCTGATAATCGGCCGCGCTCGGCACCGACTGCGGCTTCGGCGACTGTTCCGCCGCCTCTTTCAACTCCGCCAGCACTTCTTTTTTATTCGCCTTGCGGCTGTGCAGTTCCAGACAGTAATGTCCCAGATTGCGATCATCCAGCCTTTTATACACCACTTCGAGCGCGGCCATCTTTTCACTGACAAACAGCACTGTCTTCTTCCGCGCCAAGAATTCGGCAATGATATTGGCGATAGTCTGGCTCTTGCCCGTGCCCGGCGGCCCTTGCAGCACCAAGCTGCGACCTTGCAAGACCGCCTGGATGCATTGCTGCTGGCTGCTGTCGGCATCAAGTATCTGATATGTTTCCTCCGGCTTTTGGCACTCGTCCAGCGGCACATCCGCCACCTCTCCGCCAGCCAAACCATCGCGAGATACGCCGCTCAGCCCAAGAATTGCCGGGTGAACGGCAAGATGTGCGATGTTCTTCTCCAAGTCATGATACATACCGAGCTTTTCAAATGAAAACATCCCCAGCACCGCCAGCGGCTCGACCTCCCAGCCGTCCTGCGGCAACCAAGCCCGCACAGCCGCCAAATAGTCGCCTACCGGTAGCTCGCTTTCCGCTTCATCCAGTTCCGGCAGTTCCAGTTGATAGTCTTTTTTAAGCTTTACAGCCAACGCCGGATTCAAGATCAGATCTTCCTCTGCCAACGCCAGCTCAAACGGCTTGTTGGCATTCTCCCGGTTCAACGTCACTGGACACAACAAGAGCGGCGACGAAAACGAATCCTGCTTCGCGCCGCCTAACGGATCCGACCATTTCAGCATCCCAAGACCCAAATGCAGCACATGAACGCCCCGCTCTTGGTACTCTTCGCGCGATTTGCGAAACAGGTTGGTAAGGATTCGCTTCAAGACCGTTGGATCGGTTTCGCCGCTGATCAATTCGTCTTTTTTCGCTTGCACCGTGTCGGTCAGCAAATCCAACTGCTTGCTTTTCTCTTTTTCCGGCAACAGTTCAAGTTGCTGTTCTTCCAGTTCTGGCTCTGCCGGCATAAACACTTTCCATGACGCACCGTCGCCAGCCAAGTGCTCATACATCTTATTCAGATCCTGCTCGCGAAATTCCAACGTGGAGCTTTTATTTTTGCGATAATTCAACAGTTGATTCCGCTTCGATAGGTCAATCAGACGACTGCGCCATTCATCAATCCGCTTTTTTAACTGCGCTGGTACTGCATTTCCTTCCGGCATTTGATCTAGTCCTTTCCTCTCACGATTCAGCCTGTTATCGTCGAGCTTGTAACGCTTTATCACAATATACTTTCTACACCTTTCGTCCTATCCCTTCCCACTTTGTTCCCACGAATTACATTTTATGTCTTCCACTATACGCAGCAAAGGACGCAGCCCGTCGAAGCGCTTCTCGCTCCGTAGCTACGTCCTTTTTCTTGCATGTATGTTTTAGTCGCGCTCCTGCAGCACGGTTTTCAACAATTCCAGCGCACTCTCCTCCGCCGGATCGTTCGTCCCCAGCTCGCCGCGAAACGCGCGGGCCAGGATCGCTTTTTTTAGCTGCTCGATTCGCTCGATCACGTCGCACAGTTCGCTGGCTGTTTGCTCGTTTTCCAGCAGGTGATCGAGAATGCGAACGATTTCTTGCTGTTCTCTTGTTCCTGGAAGAGGGACTGTAATTTTGTTTATATTCTGCAATGATAATTTCCCAAGCGTTGCAGAAGCAATGCTATTTTTGATTTGCGCTTGCAATAAATTACTACTCAATGCCAACGCCAAATATTTACTATCACATTTGAGATCCGTTATTTTTGCAGCGTTTTCTGTAAGATTTGCGCCATCCATCTCTGCTGGAACCACTCCGACATCCCCAATACAAGCTCCAACAATCGTGATATAAACATCATTTTCTTTTACCGTATAGTTTTTAATTTTACTTCTAATCTCTTCTGTTATATATTCAACATTATTATATAAAACGGTTCCGTTCTTTAAGTCACCTGCTTTAATATACGGAAAGCCCGTATCAAATTTCACTAATTTTTCACCTTTTGGTAATCTTTTCCCCCCTTTTACCTTCCCAATCTTACTAACTTCAGTCCATTCCCAACTATCAGGGATTTTAATATTAAAAGACTCCTGTTCATCGATTTCTTTATCAACATCAAATACTCCATTCTCCTCCCGCCACTTCCGCGTCAGCTCGCCGGAAAACGCCTGATGCAGGATCGCGGCTTTGCGGCTGGCGAATGAATCCAGCGCCGTTTGCGCGAGTTCCTTGGCGCGGTCAAGCTTGCTGAACAGGGATTCGATTTTTTCCACAAGTCGGTATTGCTCACTAATTGGCGGGAGCGGTACTGCTATACTTAAAATATCAACTCTCGATACACCAGGTATCAAGCCTCTTGACACTTCATTTAGTTTCCCAATATAGGTATTCAAAAAATGCATTAGAAACAAATTATATATCGATTTTTTTGCTCTTAATGACATGATTTGTCGACTAAGATGAATTTTCTCTTCATTTAGCAACGCAATTTTACCTACAGTACCTTTCACAGAAAGAAGAACATCACCTTGTAACCCGAGAACAGATGGTTTTTGTGTCCATCTATTGACAAAAAAATCGCCATTGGCTATATTGCTAGCACCTAAAATATAAGGAATGCCTTTTTTTTCATCATTACAATCAGATATGGGCAAGTCTCTTCCTGAAATGAGTTCTATCAATGAGTCCATTTTTATCCAGCACCAATTTGCCGATATTTCATATGGTTGTTCTTCACTCTTCACCAGCGCCTGCTCCAGTTTTTCCTCCAGTGATAATGCCTGATTCTTCGCCATTACCGGCCACCGCCCAAATGTTTCAGTTCCTTGACGACGCTGCGGATCAGATCGATCGCTTCTTCCAGCTGGTCGGCGATTTCTTCGCCGCTACTGATCGGATCTTGCAGGTCTTCGTAGTCGACGATGCTGGCGTCGCGGATCAGGCCGAGGTCGAGACTGTTGGCCTTGGCGGCGATTTCGTCACGCGTAAATTTATTCCAGCGTTCGTCCTGCACTGCGCCGCGGTCGGCGGCGGTATAAGCGGTGATGAAGTCTGCAAAATGCGCTTCGCTCAGCGGATTGGTCTTGCCGAAGTTTTGCATGTTGGTCCGCAGGTCGTAGAACCAGACTTCTTTCGTGTTGTCCTTCTCGGTCTTGCCGCGGGTGAAGAACAGGACGTTGGTCTTGACTCCCTGCGCGTAAAAGATGCCGGTCGGCAATCGGAGGATCGTGTGCAGGTCGCACTTGTCCATCAGGTCGGCGCGGATGTTTTGGCCGTCGTTGTCCTGGAACAGCACGTTGTCCGGCAAGACGACCGCGGCTCGGGCCTGGCCGCTTCGTTTCAGCGAACGGTAAATGTGCTGCAAGAAGTTCAGCTGCTTGTTGGACGTCAGATAGACAAGGTCGTCGCGCGTCGCCCGCTCGCCGCCCTGCTTGGTGCCGAACGGCGGATTGGTCAGCACCACGTCATAATCCTTGCACTTTGCGCCGAGGCTGGACAGCGTATCGCCGAGCAAAATGTCGCCGTCGATGTCGTGCAGCATTGCATTCATCAGCGCCAGACGGTGCGTGTCGTGGACTAGCTCGACGCCGCTGAACGCTTGCTTGCGTTGAAACTCCTGCGCCGCCTCCGGCAGGTCGAACAGCTTGTCGGTGCGGTTTTTTATGTGCTGATCGGCGGCAATCATGAAGCCGAACGTGCCGCAAGCCGGGTCGTTGCAGCGCTCGCCCGGCTGCGGATCGAGCAGCTGGACCATCACATTGATCAGCGGCCGCGGCGTGAAATATTGCCCGGCACCGGATTTTTTCTCGTTAGCGTTTTTCTCCAGCAATCCTTCGTAAAGGTTGCCTAGGCCTTCTTCCTTGGCGCTGTACCAATCGAGCGCGTCGATCGATTTGATGATCTTTTCCAGATTTTTCGGCTCATCAATGTTGGAATTTGCACCGGCATAAATTTGCCGAATCCTCCCCTGGCTGTGCTCGCCCAGGTCGAGCAGCAGGCGGCGATAGAACGCTTTCAGTTCGACGCCTTCTTTGGCCGCCAGCTTGTCCCAACGATAGTCGGCCGGAATCGATTCTTCGGTTTCAGTCTCCTTGGCCATTTTCAAAAACAAGATATAAGTCAGCTCGCTGACGTATTGATGATAGGTGATTCCGTCATCGCGCAACACATTGCACAGATTCCAGAGTTTGGCGACGATTTCCGCATTGTTCATGTTGTATCCATCCTTATTTCATAGCTTCCTAACCGGAAAAGAACCCGGCAACGCGGCTTTGCATCGCCAGGGTCTTTTCATTATAGCATCGTTAACTAGCCCACTTCATACAAATGTTCATTGATCTCGTCGATCACTTGGTCCAGCTGCCCGGCAAAGATTTTGTCAATCTTGGCAAAGCCGCCCTGGCTCTTAAATGCGCCGGCGTTGAAAATGTGTTTATCGATGACGCTCTCGAGCAGCAACTGTTTTTCGATCCGCTCCAGCCAGCCCAGCTGGATCTTGGTCCAGGGGCGCAGCTGTTTTACTTTGCCCACCGCGTTTTTCACCCGCTGTTCATGGTTTAAGAGCGCCCTGCCCAGCGCCTGTTGGCGGATGAAGCTGATGATGTCGGCGGCGATGTCTTCATTTTTCAAGCTGCGCCAGGCGGTGTTGAGGTTCATTTCATTATAGCCCTGCAGGTCCAGTTCAATCTTCAGTTCTTTCAGCGCCTGGCGCGTCAGTTCCTTCGGCCGCGTGCAGACGATTTCCAGCGCCGGAATCTTATTCAGGTTTTCTTTGATATAGCGGCTGAAGCTCTCGATATAGTCTTCCGGGCGCGTTTCCCTGACACCGTAGCCGCGGCCATGGCCGGTCAATACATCCGCATGGGTCGATATGACGATGCCGTTACTGCCGCCGGCTTTGCGGTCGAGGAAGTCGATCAGCTGCACCCGTTCGCCCAGCTCGCGGATCACACTGTCCAGGCTGCCGAGCTTAATATGCTGGATTAATTCGTCCGGCGTCTGGCCGCCCGCCAGATGGCGGAACTGCGCCAGCTGTGCGTCGTCAAGCTGGCGCTTCTTGCGTTGCAGCTTGGCAATAATTTGCTCAAGCGCCGCCTGTTTTTGTTCCGGCGTCGAATAGCTAGTCAGCTCATCGACCAGCGTGGCAAAGTCGACGCTGACGTTTTTCACCACCGGCTTCATGTTGCTGGCGTCTTCGAGCACTTCGTACAATCCGACCGCATCATAAATCGTAAAATGCGTCTTGCCAATCTCGCCGCACAGACGCGTCGCCCGGCCGAGCATTTGCTCATACAGAATCCGCGATTTGACGCGGCGCAAGAAGACCAGGTTGCAAATTTTCGGCACGTCGATCCCGGTGGACAGCAGATCGACCGTGACCGCAATATTCGGGTATTGCTCGTTTTTAAACTGTTTGATCGCCAGCAGCGGATCTTTCAGCGAACCGGTGATCTTTTGGATCGCGTCATCGCAGACATCAAGGCCCATATCACCGTAAATTTCCTTCAACAGCGCGACGATCATGTCGGCATGGGCATCAGTGGCAGCAAAAATCAGCGTCTTGGCGTCGCCTTCCGGGTCGATGTCTTGCGCGATTTCCGCCAGCACGACGCGGTTGAAGTTTTCGTTGATCACCCGTTTATTGAAGCTTTCAATGTCAAAGTTCAGTTCGTCCGGCAGGTCGTCAATCGTAACGACCGTGCCGCTGGCCATGTCATAGGTATCCACCGATTCGCCCTTGGCAAATTTGATGCCGTCGTCCTTCAACTGCGTCGTCAGTTGGTGCGGCGGTTCATGGTCCACCAGATAGCCGTCGATTACCGCTTCGCGATAGCTGTATTTATAGACCGGCTCGCCGAACAGCGCTTTGGTATGTAGCGCCGGCGTCGCAGTCAGCGCAATTTTCAGCGCGTCAAAATATTCGATGACCTGGGTGTATTTGCTGACATAGTCGCTCTGGTCGCGGACTTCCAACTCGACTTCGCCCATTTCCTTGTCCAAGATATAGCCGCGATGCGCCTCGTCGATCACGATGCAGTCATAATCGTCGACCTTCGGAGCGTCGGCCAGTTCCTCGCTGCACAGCACCCGACGCACCATCCCCTGCACGGTGGAAATATGAATCTTCGTTTCCGGTTCCGGCTTGATATCTTCAATTCCTTTGATGTCATAAATGTCATAAAACTTTTCCAAACCCTCGATGACGACTTCCTTAAACGTGTCTTCTGCTTGGTTGCCCAAGGCTTTGCGATCGACGAGGAACAGGATGCGTTTGAAGCGTTTGGCTTTCAGCAAGCGGTACAGGATGCCGACGATGGTCCGCGTCTTGCCGGTGCCGGTCGCCATCGCGATTAAGACGCTGCGCCGGCCGTCTTCGATCGCCGCTTCGATCGCTTCGATCGCCTTGATCTGGTATTCGCGCAGCGCGAGACCGGTCTTGCTGCTTAAGTAGTCGGTGTCTTCCCGTTTTAACCGTGCATTGGCTTCCTGCTCATCAAACTCGAGCAGCTTCGCTAGCCCTTCCGGCGTGTACCAGCCTTGCAGCGCTTTGGCATGATTCGTCACCTGCCTGGCATCAAGAAACCATATGCCCGATTTGGTCTCAAGCTGTTTTAAATAGTCGCGACCATTAGTGGAAAACAAGAAAGGTACATAGCCATCGTCCCATTTTCCGCAGACATATTGCAGGTGTTCTTTTTTGATAAAACGCGCATAATCCTTGCTCTGTCCCAGGTCAGCCGCGACATCCCTGATGGCACGCTTCGCTTCGACAATCCCGACCAGCTTCAACCCGACGAACAGCGCATAGTCGGCGCGGCCATGATTTCCCTTACGCGAATCAGTCGGCCACTCGGCAATCGCCATGTTTTTATTTTTCACCGGGCGAGTGCCGTTCGAGTAACGCAACGTATCCGTATCGACTTCCCAACCAGCTACGCGCAATTTTTCGTCGATGATTTTCCGCGTCTCGGTTTCGTCAAGATGAAAAAACTTTGCCGCGTATTTTGATTTTTCCTTTCGCTGTTTGCTAGTTTCCGCAGTCGCCTGCACCTTCAATAAGTCCAATGTTTCTTTCAGTTTTTTATTTTCATCTTCATAGGCTTTCGTCAGTTCATTTTTTTCATTTTCCAGTTGCGCAATTTTGTCCGCAGCAGATTGCAATGTAGGTTCGACATAGGCTTGCGGCTCGAATTTCCAATCCCCATATGTCTGCATAAACCAAACCGCTAGTTTATATGCCAATTTTGTTAACCGCCGTGCATCCGTCTCTGATGTGTACACTTCATGAGCCGCTACATTACGCTTCGTACGCAGCGCATAGAATACGTCGCAGATATCTCCCGTTATAAGATCATTTCGTTTTAATATCATAATCCTACTGGCTAACCGCCCATCAGATGGTTCTTCTAAATTGTCATACGCAAACATATACTTGACCAAAGTCTCGGCAAACATCCCCAACTTAATCAGTGTGGTGTTAGAGTCTTCTTTTATATTTTTTTCAGCTAAAGCCCCTAGCTGCGCTAGTATTGGCCATTGCTCTTTTAAAAACTCAAAGTTGCCCTTACTCATGCCGAGACCTCCTGCGTAATTTATGCCCAATTCCGTTATCACTTGATCGCTGCAAATCATTTATGCTTGTAAGCATTATGGTAATATTATATTGGCGTTCAATATATAAATTACCTTCCCATTTGTGAATTTATTCGGTTTGTCTTTTAAATGACGATTTATGCCTGTCAAAATTTACTTCTATATATTTATTTTTCAAAAAGCAATGCTTCAGTAAATGGCAGGATTTACTGAAGCATTGCTTTTTAAATCTCACATGATCAACAGCGTATACTACTGCAATAGTCGCATAATCTGTTGTTCCCACTCTCTATTATGGACCACTCTAGCACGAGCAAGATTTTCTGTAATGATTTGCTTTTTTGTTAACTGAGTTAATTGCTCCCAACTATCATCAAATATATATGTAGCGTTATCAGGGTATGAGCTTTCCAAAATATTAATGTTTTTATCACTAAAACAAAACGCAACATACCCTTTAAAGCCGGCGCGGCCTATTGCAATGCAATTCGGTCCATAATTATTTATCGTTTCAAATCGGCTCAGCATTGCTCTTCTATTTCTTCGAACATGCTCTGTTTCTGCATTAATTCTACCTCTTATCCGTTCCCATGGGTAATCTCCCGGCGGTATCATTTCCCATTGAAGCCTTCGAATATTACCTCTTATATTTGGAACAAGGTTATGCGTAAGTATTTCGCACTCGCCGAAGAGTTCAAGAAACAGGTTAATCATAATTTTAATGGCATCCATATTCTCCGGCCGAACAGCGATAAACTCGGATGTAATCAGTTTATTGTGCATCGTATTTTCCATTACGGTCAGTTCATATCCTAAAGGAGCAATTCGCTCTCTTGGATATCGCTGATATGGAACATAAGCCGTACCACTATGTTCCTGTCCATGCCAATCAGTGATACTCCAATCCTGCAATCGATACGCCGTTTCCATTGGTAAATCTCTTCGAACTACATCCCTCCCCTCTGAATTGAATTTTGTCACTGGACCAAAAACAGCTGCCGGACAAACACGATCCCCTACTTGAATTTGAGCATCAAATCCACATGCTATTAATCTAGCACGATGATTTTCAATATCCGTCAATGCTACCGTAATTTCACAACCTTCTGCAAATTCATTTAAATACTTCTCCGCTTTTCTTATCTTTCTTCTTCTGATAATCATAACCATCCTCCAAAATTGTAATTTTCCATTCAAGACTTTACGCTTTCCGTTCCTATCCGCCCCTTAATCGAAGCGGCATTTTTGCCTTGTCATATATCACATACATGTAACCATCTCCTTGCCTTTACTTTACTATTTTGTTCGTTCATCATCATCAAAAAAACATTGCGACATCTCCAATTATGGATATTTGAGTAAATAAAAGCAGACCCAAAGGCCTGCTTTTATTTACCGCTTCCGATTTGATTGCGCAAGAACGCTACCCGCTAATTCTTTTGTGGTGTCATTGTATTTCGGACTGTTCAACACCTTTGACGCAACATCTTCCATGCCCCCGCCAGTCTGTTTGCTTCCTTGCCGCTGCGCCAACGCGCTTCCAGCAAGTTGTCGTTGAATTGCGCTGGAATGTTGATTTTGCAACACTTGTCCAGCAAGGCTCCCGACACGATTGCTTGTCTTTTTTGAATTCATGCTTTCACCTCCTCATTTTTATATTTTCTAACTGCCCGGTTTTTGAGCAGCAAGATTTCCACCTTGATCATTTTCACACGCTTTGTTTTGTCTTTTCCAACACCTTATTCACGTTTTTTAATCGACGCTTTATCACAAAATGCTTAAATACAAACATAATTCCTATTACCAATATAGCATTGCCACTCCAACAAGCCCTAGCAGCCTGATCCGGTATTTCCATTAACGCAAAACCACTCGACATTACAAAATATATAATCATCAACGCGGCAGCCAACACTTTTTGCTGATGTACTTCTATAATCGATTTCCATTCAGTTCGCGAACCATATATTTTATAGTGCTGCAAAACGATATCATCCGTTTTACGAAATGCTGCTTTCGGCAAAAGCATCCAACTCCCCACAACACCGATAATTTGCATTACAAATTTCATTCCTACTGCTATTTCATTGTCCATATTCATTTCCTCCTTATTTTTCGCACGATTTTCATTATGATTTTTAAAATCCACTAAAAATAGTGCTATGCTGTTTTTTTACACTCTTCAGTCTAGGCTTTTTGGCAGTGTTTTTGATATTCCGCATAATCATCTGCCATCGTTTTAATGACACGCTCAAAGGCGAAAAACACCACGCCTACAATAACATATACAACCCCTTGAACATCCGGTGGCCCCCCCTCTTTCAACGCATAAAACTTATTTTCAAATTGTTGAAGCACAAACAGCAGTACAATTATATACGTCAAAAATTTGCGCGCATTCTCCACGTTTTTTTTATCTTGAAAGACTAACGGCATTTTCATATAGATCCATAGATTCGAATAAACCGCATATGATACTAGCAATGTCATTTGCATAAAGTCCGGCCAATCCAACTTTAATATTACAAGAGTAAGATACTGCGGAATCCCTACACATGCAATGCCGCTCATCATTGCTTCAAAAAGCAAAGTCACTCGCGTTCCTATATACTCATGACGATTAAATGTTTTTTGAAGTTGTTTGATCAAGGAAAATCCTCGTTCTATTTCCATCCTCAATTTATAACTCAATGGAGTCACAATCGATAATATGATTATTAATAGAACAAATAACCAATCCCAGCTATTTCGCTTACAAATTATTGCTATTAACAATGCAAAAAATATTCCTTCTGTTGCAACAACACTCCAGCGTCCCCATCTATTTTTTCTCATTATTTGCACAAACTTCATAATCATCGCGTCTCGAATTTTGCACACGCGCGGCGAAATAATTTTCTCCCATAAATAGACTGATATCCCCCACAAAATTATAAAAAGGCCTAGCAATTCCAATGTTGCCAATATGCTTCCTTGATATTCTCCCATACGTCCTCCTTTTTTTGCATTGTACTTGAGTGCCACATCTCAAGACTTTCCGTAAACATCGCAGTCTGCTCCATATCGCTTCTTTTGATCTACGCCATAAGTAAGATTGGCGCTCAACGGAAAAAACATCAAATTCGAGAAAGCTGATATTCTTCCAAGAGTTGCTCAACGAAATCCCCAAATCGTTTTAAGTTGCGCGCGAAAAAGCTCATTCAACCTCTCCAGCTCGCATACCGGGTCCGACGGCATTTGGCGTGCGTAATCCGTCAGTTCGCGCAGCGACGTTTCGATGAATTGATTCAAGTCGTCGAGCCGCGCTTCGAGGTCTAGTTCCCCACCAGCGATTTTGCGCTCCAGCAGTGCTTCGATCTGCGCAGTCAGATCCGGACGATCGGCAAGCTGCGTTGCCAACAGCGTTTGGAACTCCAGCGGCGGCTGGCTGGTTTCGCGTTGCAGCCAGAGACAGGCGAGAATCGGGCGCAATACGTAGAAGTATTTTTTCGCCTTCACGGTTTCGCCCTTGAGGTAGTCGCGATAGTTGCTTGCCGCCATGCTCAGGTAATGGTGCAGCGCGGTTCGCCGCCCGAAGAAGGCGCTGCGGATTTCGCGCAGTTCCTGACGGATCGTTGGCTGTTCGCGATAGACGATGGGCGAGTCGAGCCATTCCATCAGCGACGGATTGTATTTGCGCAGCAAGCCGAGCGCTTTGCGTAAGTCCCAGCCGTTGACGTCGAGCAGGTCGGTTACCGGGTATTCGATGACGTCGCGCTTCTTTTCGATCGACAGATAGTCCTGGGGGCGTTGCAGGTAAACAAAGCGCACGTCATAGTCGCTGTCCTTGGAGGGAAATCCCCAGGCCCGGCTGCCGGATTCGATCGCGAACAGGATTTTGACGCGATGCGTTTGTTCGATTTCATCCAGTTTCTGTTGTATCATTTGTTGCATTCAAAATCCCGCCTTTCAAATTTTTGATGGAGAACGATTTAACACGAAGAATTGAAGAAATGCAGAAGATCGGAAGGATTCTGTTTTTATAAATCACTATTTTCTCTTCCATTCTTCCGACCTTCCCTTCTTCGTGTCGAAGCCTTTCGCTGTTTCATCAGTCGCTTACCCGCATTGCTTTGCAGCAACGAGAGCATTCAGCTGCTCCAACAACCCGCCGCCCTGGAGCGAGATGTTGCCGACCTTGTCGCAGATCTTTTCCAGAAACTCCAGTTCTTTCAGCCGATACAGCGTTTGGTTTTCATCCATCAGTTTGGCCGTATTCAGCAGGCTGCGTGTGGATGCGGTTTCTTCGCGACGGGTGATGACGTTAGCCAACGCTTTCTTTTCCGCGACCAGCACGGTATTAAGGATGGCCTTGATTTCCCCCGGCAAAATGATGTCTTTCACGCCTGCGAAAAGGAACTTCGCACCATAGTCGTCTTCTTTGCCTTTCATTTTATGCAGGACGTAATCTGCAATTTCTTGTTTTAACTTCAACAGTTCATCGAGTTTTAGCGTGCCGACATATTCGCGCAACACCATTTGCAGTTGCAGATAAATTTGCTGTTCATAATCCTTAACTTCCAACACGCTTTTTTCCGCATCGGCGATCCGGTATTGGCAGACGAAGTTGAAGCGTAGCGGCACTTTGTCTTCGGTCATGATTTCTTGTCCGTTAATTTCGATTTCCCGCGCCCGCATGTCGACTTTGACCACTTCAACTTTGGCAGCTCCGGTCCAGAAGTAGTGACGTCCCGGTTCGAGGATGCGCTGCAGCTGGTTGTCGAAAAACAGAACCCCCTTCATATGAGGTTCAACGTCATGCAGAACCGAATAGCCGCGAAACTGTGGCCGCGCGAGCAGGCTTCGGTCGATTGATGCATCAATTTTCGGTTGGCTGGTATCGATCATTTCAAAGCGGTGTTGTTTCAGCACATTCCAGAACGCATATTTTCCTGTCCCCAGTACGCCTCTGAACTTGCCGTCGATAAAATGAATGGCAATTTGGCGATCCGCTACATCGACGACGCTCAGTTCACGGCACAGTTCTTCATCGGAGAGAAACAGTTCCAGATCGTAATTTTGCAGGTAAAAAACTTGAGTAACGTCGAGGATTTCCACTTTATTGTCGAAGAACGGCAGCAGGAAGTGACGGCCCGGTTTCAACACGCCCTTGTAGTTTCCGTCTCTGAACCAGATACCCCGTTCTTGCTCTTTGATAATTATTTTCATGACGTATTCCTCCGTCTCATTCTTTCTTTTCATAGCAACCTGTCTCGTGGGAATCTTCCACGGATCGCATAGCCGGGCAAACGGTTGAGTCTCGCTTTGCCGGTTCCGGGGGCAAAGTACAGTCACGCCGCTGCGCGTCTGGGCTTCGCCTTGGGAGCCAGTAAAGCAAAACGGTATCCCCACTTGCACGAGGCATCGTTCCGGCATTGACGTGCCGCAGCGTCGCCAACAAGAAGATTCCCCGTTCCAGGTTCGTCTTGGGGATTCGCACCCCATCCCAAAAGGATTTCTGTGTTTGAATGCTTTAACCACTTAGCTAACCGTAAGGTTGTTACGGTGGAGGAGTCGAACCTCCGTATTTCAATATGGAGCCGCCGATCGTCCCGGTATGCCCGCGGGTGATGCCCCGGCACCGCAAGGCGGATGACGCCTTGGCCCAAGGAGAGGATGGCAGCCGTATTTTATAAAAGATTAGCCTTTGACGACGCCAATCGTCTTCAGCCGCTTAACCGGCGTGATCAGGTCGAGTTCGTTGGCGATGACGTCGTCGATGTTCTTGTAGGCATAGCGGGATTCTTCGGCCACGTCGCTTTTCTTGGCTTTGCCGAGGACGACGCCGCTGCCTTTCAGATCGTTCATCACCGCTTCCACCGAGAAGGAGGCTTTGGCTTTGGTACGCGACATCAATCGCCCCGCACCGTGCGAACAGGACTGGAAGCTTTCGACATTGCCTTTGCCTTCAACGAGGTAGCTATAAGACCCCATAGCGCCGGGAATAATGCCGCGTTCGCCCAGTCGCGCCCGAATCGCGCCTTTGCGATGCACCCAAACGTTCTTGTCGTAATGGTTTTCGAGCGCTGCATAGTTATGATGGCAGTTGATTTCGTCGCTGTACTGCGGCTGTATTCCCAAATGGCGTTTGACGGATTTTTCGACGACGTCCGCCACCGCTTGCAGCATATGTTTGCGGTTTTCGTGGGCGAAGTCGAGCGCCAGGTTCATCCAGGCGATGTACGATTGCCCTTCTTCGCTGCCGACTGGCAGGAAAGCCAGTTGGTATTCGTCCGGCACCGCCGCGAACCATTCTTGATTGTGCTTGCGCGCAATCGCATGAAAATGTTTGCAAATCTGATGGCCCAAATGACGGCTGCCCGAATGCAGCATAATGCCAACCTTGCCTTCGTCGTCTTCTTGCAGTTCGATAAAATGGTTGCCGCCGCCCAGCGTCCCGATCTGATAATAACCGGCATCGAGTTCCGGCAACAGCGTCTTGGCAAATGCATAACGTTCTTGGTCGGCGATAGCGACATCAATCGCAGTTGAGGCTTGTTTTGCTTTATGATGCTTAAAACCAACCGGCACGTTGCGCAGGATGTCGCCGATGATGCATTGCAGCAACGAACCGCTGCCGGTCATCGTATGTTTCAGGCTGTCCGCGTTCAGATTGGTTTGCAGGTAAGCCATACCGCAACCGATATCGACGCCGACCGCATTGGGGATGATGACGTCGTTCGCCGCGATGATGCCGCCGATCGGCATTCCTTTGCCTGTATGCGTATCGGGCATCAAGGCCACCCATTTATGCAAAAACGGCAGGTTGGACAGGTTGGTCGCCTGCTCGATGCATTCTTCTTCGAGCACGTCGTTGTCGCTCAGCCATACTTTAATCGGATATTTGTTTTTTTGTTTGTTATACATTACATACATGTGATCAACTCCTTGGCTATACTTTACTATTTTGCACAAAGCGCATCATTAAAAAAAGTTTGCGACCTTTCCGCACGCGCTTTATTTTGATATGATGAAATCATTGTTTTCTGTGAGATTTTAAAAACAAAACGCAGGAACGGTTTCAACACAAAGTTTTGAAGAAGCGCAAAGATGGGAAGATTTTTATTATAAATAACATATCCCTCCCTTCCCATTCTTCCCTTCTTCGTATTACCGTTCCCTATTGAAAACTGGTACCGAAAGGCGGCGATCCAATGGCCGGGTTTAGTGAATTGGTTAAAAATATCGATAAAATTCGTGATTATACGCGGGATTTTCTCGTTTATGGCTATAAGTGCCGCAATGATTATACGAATAAAAGCAATCGCAGTTATGATAATGAGCGTCGTCGGATCGAAAGCTATTTATCTGGTCATATTGAATGGGAAAATACGGCGCGCGGCAAAAATTTGTTTATCCGCACCAACGGCGCGGACGTATCGACAAATCCGTTGTTTTCTGTTTGGGAAGCGAAATCCTTTACGAACAACGACTGTCTGCTGCATTTTTGCCTCTTCGATATTCTGCGTGAACACCCCGGCGTTACGGCAGCAGAAGCAACTTCGTTCCTGTGCGACGAATACCTGGCCTGTTTTTCCGAAACTGCCGCCCCCGATGCGATGACGGTTCGCAATAAACTGAATGAATATGCCGCACTGGGTTTGTTTAAAAAAGAAAAGCAGGGCAAAGCCCTGCTCTACTCGCTCGCTGATAACCCTTTCGAGGAAGAGTTGCCTGCAATACTTGAAAAGCTTGCGACGCCGCTGCATTTTTTTGAAGCCATAACGCCGGCTGGCGTACTTGGGTATTTTGCCCGGCGCGACGCAGGGCAGCCGGAGGATGTGTTTTCGTTTCGCCATCTCTTCACGTTCCACACGCTTGACGACGCGGTACTGCTGGATTTGCTCGCGGCGATCCAAGCACGACGCTTGGTCCGTTTTGAAAACTGCAGCAACCGTTCGCATAATCCGCTGCGTGAGACGATCTTGCCGCTACGCATCGCAAGTAACGTGCGCCACGGTCGCCGCTATTTATTGGCATACAACCTGCGCCGCCGCGACTTCTTTTCCTTCCGGCTCGATTACATCAAAAACGTGGAACTGCTCGGCGACGCCCCCTTCTTCGACGAAAGGTTGGACGCGCTGAATAAACGTTTGGCTACGTCTTGGGGCGTATTTGTCGGACACGGCTCGCGGCGTGAACAGGTGGAAATGGTCTTGCAGATTGACGAAGTAAGCGAAGCCTACGTGCTGCATCGCCTGGAACGCGAAGGCAAGCACGGCACGGTGGAACGGTTGGGCGACAACATCTTCGCTTATCGCATTGAAGTCAGCGACACGCAGGAAATGGTGCCGTGGTTACGAACGTTCATCGGTCGCATTCGCTCGATTCGCGGCTCAAACCGCCGGGTCATCGACCAGTTTATTGCAGATATGGCGCAGATGGCTGCGATGTACGATGAATAACGGAGGTCTTGTATGGAACTGTTTAGTGAAATTCACAGCCGCTACTTTTTTATTATCAGCGAAGTTCTTAAGCGTGCCGCTTTAGCTCCGCTCAGCGCCGACGATATAGCTGCGCTCGTCGCACAGCTTGGTTTTGCCGAAACTCCGCTTAGTCTTACGCTTCCTCTCTTGGGCAGCGATGCATCCGGTTACTGCCTGCTGAAAGAAGCTGACGGTCTTTATTCGCCTGTATCGCTCAACCTGCCGTCGCAGCCTTTGACGACGCTGCAGCAACGGTGGCTCAAGACCATTCTCGCCGATCCGCGCTGTGCGCTCTTTCTACCCGCCCCGCTTCAACAACAGTTGCACGACTCTCTGTCTGAGGTCGCCCCACTGTATGACGAAGAGCAAGTCTTGGCGCTCGATAGGGCCAGTGACGGCGACGATTACGCCTCCCCCGACTATCGCAGCCGCTTCGCCGTACTGCTGCAAGCAATCCAAGCAAAGCGGGTGGTATTAATCACCTACGAAAGCGGCAAAGGCAATCGCCTGTCCGCTTATTTCGCGCCGTACAAGCTGGAGTATTCGCAGCGCGACGATAAGTTTCGCTTGATCGCACTGCGCATGCGCCAACAAAAAGCACGTAGCCTTTATAAATTGAATCTGTCGCGCATCACATCGGTAACGGAAACCGATTGGAGCGCACCTCCCGGCCTTGCTAGCGCCGTCCAAGCCTTGCGCCTGCCGGAGCCGGTCGAAATCGAAATTTCTAACGAGCGTAACGGTTTCGAGCGGATTTTCACCCAGCTGTCCAGTTTTGAAAGAACCTCCGAGTTCGACGAAGAAACGCAAACTTGCCGGATGAAGATCTACTACTATGAAGTCGACGAAATGGAGTTATTAATCACACTTCTCTCCTTCGGCCCGGTGATCCGCGTCCTTGGACCGGAGCGCTTCAAAACGCCGTTCGTCGAGCGGATCGCCAAACAGCGCCAACTTCTCTGCCAAACGAATGCGGGCGGGTCATGACTCCCCTACGGTCGCGAAAACGTGCCACTGGGACGCACCATTTTTGTCAGTTTTTCACAACATACAAAACAACCAATGCGTACTTATACATTGGCTGTTTCATTTTAGAGCTCCTCCTCACTTCTAAAGACAACTCTTACGGAATTATTTTTACGTATTTACTATTGGGATATAGATTATACCATATTCCAACGCCACCCCTTTTTGAGTAAAACTCTTCACTTTTTTTAATTCCGTCAATTTTCTCCAATAAAGAATCTATTTCTATTCTCTTTTCTGCAGCTGTTTCCCTAATGTTCTTTTCTACTTTATCAAGTTTTTTACCCTGTAATAATTCATTGTTTTCAGCAATAAATCCAGTTGTTATCTCATTCTTGCTTTGCCATATGAACCAAAGCGCCGATCTTAATAGTGCCCCATATCGCGCATCTAATGGAAGGTTTTCATTATCGCTTAACAACATATATTGTTTGAACAGGCTGTATTTTTCAAAATTGCTCACCTCTGCTTGTTCCTGGATAATTTTTCCTGATTTATTCAACATAATATATTTTGCTTTTGCCAGATTTTCAGGTAAGTCTATCACCACTGAAATTGCTATTTGAAAAAAAACAAAAACGGTTAATGCGCTGATAATAATTTTCTTTAATTTGATTCTATCAATTTCCACCTCTGAAGCTACACCATTGTAAAATAAGCACCCCCACCAAATGAGGCATAGATAATAGCCACCCTGGCTATCAATCAAATTTGCTCTTATTACATTTATGAAATAACACAAATTAATCTTATCCACAGCTACAATAAGCTTTTGACTTAAATAAATCATTTGCGTCTCTATGAAGCACAGATATACCCCTTTTATAACCATTGCAGGAATTAATAATGCACTTGAATAAAAAAATGCGTAATATAAAACGTCTTGATCACATTGCTGACCTGTATGCCTTTTAAAAAACACCTGTACTAATCCAGTAAATATTATTGCTCCTATTATATAGGAGCCCATTGCCCAAAGTGATTCGTCAATTGTAGGTTTTATCGATAGGCCATCAATCGACTTAACAATAGTCGCAAAAACTCTGTAGTATTCTTTATC
Organism: Azotosporobacter soli; assembly: GCF_030542965.1. Taxonomy (NCBI): domain Bacteria; kingdom Bacillati; phylum Bacillota; class Negativicutes; order Selenomonadales; family Sporomusaceae; genus Azotosporobacter; species Azotosporobacter soli. Next base: position 31,860 of record NZ_JAUAOA010000014.1, on the reverse strand, counting down.
CGTAAATGCAGCTAATATATTTACCATAATCACACTGTACATGTAATAAACAAATGGTGATATTGTCAGTTTTTCTTTTTTCAACCTAGTCCAGACTTGTCGCGGTGAAAAAACAACAAGTTTGGTAATATACCAATACTCCGCTAACGAACATGCCATAAATTTCATTTGCTTTAAAACAAAACTTTCTACCTGTACGTCCTCAATTTTCATATCAACACCTCCATTTATTTATCATTCTTTGCCGTCCTTTTTTTTCCTTTTCCACCAGATAACGTAATGGCAATTCTTGGTTTGCCGTAATAACAGCATCAACATCCCCCATTTTCACCCAAATGCCAAAGAACGATGACCACGCCGCCAAACGTGATCATCGTTCTTTATTTCTATACTAAGGAACACTCGAGGTCAGGCATGTATTATTCAAAAATACGACTGTCCCCACACCTCACGTCCTCCCGTCCCCCAAAGCCCCGCGTCAGAGGTTTTTCCAGAATGTTTAAGGACGAGGACTTCCAGGCAGGGCGAAATTAGACAAGTACGACAGCAGCAGCGGCATGGACGCCGCTGACAGACGCTGCGCGCGGATGGCGCATTGCGTCTGGTATGCAGTCGGACGCAGACTATTTCAACCATGACTGGCCCACAGTCCGATCTTTCTGGCAAAACCTTTGACGCGGAAAGAGCTAAAGAAAGCGACCTATCACACCATGATCAAGTTAAATTTGCCAAAGCCATAAATGACATCCCGAACCACAGGCGGTAAGTGTAGTTCCAAAAACGCTTCCTGTCTTCCCTTCTTCCGCCCTTCGTATTAAATCTGCCCCCATATGTGGTTTTTTAATTTATAAAACTTAAAGATAATTGCCGAATGCGAAATGCTGTCATAGGATTAAAAGGGCTTTTAGCTCATTGCACTTTGCAAGGAGTACGAGCGGCATAATAACTACATAGAAAGCAGGGAACCGAATGATGACAATGAACAGCGAAGCATCGGAAGCGACTAATGAAATTTGCGGCATCGAAGCAGCGCAGGCGAGGACGTTTGTCGGAGAAAATGCCGATTATTATTGGAGCAAATGGAGTGCGGCCCAAAATCCCCTTAAGCGGGCGGGATGGAACTGGTCCGCGTTTCTGGCAGGTTTTTTCTGGCTTGGTTATCGAAAGATGTATCTAGAAGTCTGGATGTTCGCCGCTTTGTTCTTGGCGTTCGATATCGCCGAGTTTCTGCTGCAAATTCCGTTCAGCAAGAGTCTCGGAATAATAGTGAGTGCCGTGCTTGGCATGGGCGGCAATACGCTTTACTTGAAACACATGCAGAAGAAGATCGCACTTCTCACTGCGCAAAATCTTACCGCACAGGAGACGGACGCCGCCTTGGCCGAAACAGGCGGAGCCAGTTGGCGCGGAGTGGGCATAGCCTCTTTAATCTTCGCGCTTTACATCGCTCTCAGTTTTGTGATCGAAGTTATCGTAAAAGCAGCTCGAATCACACAAGCCGCCAGTTAAATTCGCAAAAGCAACCAATGAAGTTCTGAACCGCAAAGCGGCTTCTGTTCTGCTGAAAGCAATGTCTCCTAAAATAAACTTCTTCGTATACACCAAAGCAGCCAAGGCGTCCTATTTCAGGATCGCCTTGGCTGTTTCATTTTTTCCACATCTTCTTTGTATTTACTTATTTCTTGGGCTATACGCACTGTATAACAGCGTTCTGTTTTTGATATCCTTAACGATTTTATCGACATCATCTTTCCATTCATCAAACGTCTCAAACTCTTCTTTGGTTATCGGATAGTATTCGGGAAGATCAAAAATGCCTGTAAGTATTTCAAAACAATACTGTCCACCATGAAATCCTACGCTATCAAAATTGCCTTGCTTAAGTGCCTTATAATCTTTCCAACTCATACAAAGATACACCTACCTTACCACGAGACCATTTTTCATTTCATCAATTGTTTCCTTAAGCATTTTTTCTGCAATTCCCATTTCTTCAAGAATAGGATTCATATAATCGCTAGCACTATCCAGATATGCCCTAGCGCTTCCTGCAATACAGATTTTCTTAAGGTCATCTATTGCTATTTCTTCTGTTGCTAATATTTCATCAGCTTTCTTGTAACGTCGTAATATTAATTCAAGCATTTTTGAGGGAGTATTTTGGTTCTGCTGTTCTATCAATGGAATTAATTTTGAAATCTGTCCGCGTAATACTCCTACAGTCGCAACGATCATATATAAACTCCACATAAAATTTATTCTCGATATATGTTTGGCTCTTGTGTGATTAACTTTCGAATCACGTCTTTAAGCTGATCCATCTTAAAACCACGTTTTTGAACAAGCTTTACGTCTTTTTCAAATTGGTTTCCATAGACCGGCTTTAGCATCTATATGCCCAACCTTCCAAACATATCCTCAGCATCTTTAGCGCGAGTCAATCCTTCTCCCTTGTCAGTGGCCTCCATAGCAGCAATGGTTTCCTTGTTCGGTTCCGGCAATCGTACAGGAAAAGGCAAGCCCCGGTTTAGCTCACACTGTCGATAGAACAGGCTGATTGCTTCACTGCTGGACATACCCAGTTGAGCAAATAAACTTTCAACGGATTCTTTTAACTTCGGCTCAATCCGCGCACGAACATACGCTGTCTTCATTGCAATCACCTTCCTTTTGTCTTATTGTACCACATTTGCGACAAATCATCCATGCACTCTCTTTTTTTCACACTCCACGTTTGAACCACAGGCGGCAAGCCGCCACAGGAATCGCTTCGCGCTTCAACGGTTTTGCCGTGCAAGCCGCAGCGCGGCTTCTGTGGTGCTAAAGCACTTGTGGTTCATTTTTTCTTCGTACCTCCCCCTCACGTTAAAACTTGCTCCGCCTTTCTTCGTCTACGTCCTCCCGTCCCCCAAAGCCCCGCGTCTGAGGTTTTTCCAGAACGTTAAAGACGAGGAGAGCCAGGCAAGGAGTCACAGACAAAACCTCAGAAACGCGAAGCAAGACGCTTCGCGCAGATACTATAATCATCTGAAAAACAAGGTACGCGTCCCTTTGTTCTTGCTGGCACGCGGGCTCAGACGTACCGCTATTTTCTGCTTGTTCTTTTCCGCCCCTATTGTGCTAAGCATAAACGAGGGAACGGTTCCGTTATTAAATGGAAACCGTTCCCTCGTTTGTTGTTTGCGATATTGCAATCAGTGATTCCTTAGCAAACGTCAGTCGCCTATTGCAACAAAGCAGAAATTGCGATCGTCTGCATCTCCGTTTCCGTCACCTGTTTTTATCTTCACTTCATTTTGATTCAAGGCAACAACTACAGCATTATCGCGTGTGTTGCCGCCATGGTCGTCAAATTTATCCCAACCGGGATAATTTTGCGTTACGGTGACAGCTGGAATGGTTTTAAAAGCCTGTGAGAAATTAATCAGGTATAATCCGCGTTCCAGGTGAGTTGAAGTAAAATTTGCACCAGAATAAATCGTACCGTTTAGATTGATGCTTCCCCAAATAATCGATGCCATGTATAGGCCTCCCTACTATTTATAATATGCCTATTGGCGGATGATAAAAGAGTATGTCCGCATTTCCTCCCCAATTCAGATGCTCACGACCTCCTTTTTACATATTGGAATATACGGGCTTCGTGTGACTAAAACATGGGTTAGGCACTAGTTGATTATATCACAAATTGGAAAAATAAGGAATAAGTGGGTTGGATAAAAAGAAAGGATTTTGCTGCGAACACTCGGGGGCAGACTTGACGCTACAAAATCATCAACTTATTTGCGCCCCTCACATCGTATACTTCCCGGTTCTCCGTCTCCAATTTCTCCGTGTTCTCACCTAAGCCCCTTTCGTCGACGCAATTTTTTCAGCGTCTGGATCAACAAAACCTTGCCGCCGGCAAGAATACCAATCCCCTACGGACGCGACATCCTTATCGCACCGTCGGCCTGCGGCATCCCTGCTGCAGGTTGTCCTTCTTTTCTCGGCAAAACCATGTCGCTCTCGCATCGTCCCCTAAAAAAACCGGAATTTTCGGGGTCAGGCAAAAATATGACTTATTTCATTTTCCTACACCTCACGTCCTCCCGTCCCCGCGTCAGAGGTTTTTTCGGAAGAAGAGAACCCTACGCGGGGTTTTAACCTACGGCGACAAAGTCCAGCGGACGAGTCCGTGTTCAAGTAAAACTACTATCTTTTAAAAGGAAATCCCTCATTAATCAAGAACCATATATTTACAATTATTTTTTTAAGGAGGCGCTTATTCATGTCTCTCCCTTTGAGAATTGGTACGTTCAACTGTGAGAATCTCTTCCAACGTTCTAAACTATTAAATCTAAAAGATGAAGAGTTATCCCGTATTTATTTAGGAAAAACAGCAGAGTTACAAACGTTGTTAGACGCCAAGTTATATGACGACTCCGTTCGGCAACAGGTTTTCGAAATTTCTAGCCAGCTAGTCAAATTTATCGACTTTCGCATTGACTTTGGAAGTTTAGGCGCGTGGAAAAAGCGCAAAGAAGATGGCATTACCGGCTACAGTATTTTTAAGAATTGCCTTGGACGTGATTCTTGGTCTGGCCAAATGCTATTCCGTCCCGATTTTTTTACCGACACGCAACGAAAAAATACTGCTCAAGTAATTCTGGATGCAAATGTCGACGTACTATGCCTAGTAGAAATTGAGAATATGACGACTATCAATGCCTTTAACTCTCAAGCATTACAGCATAAGTATTCCCAATATATCTCCATTGATAGTCCAAATGATCCACGCGGCATTGACGTTGCGTGTCTAAGTAAATTTCCTATTCTTCAAATTAAAACTCATGTTTTCGATGATTTCTCTACCTATCATCCTATATTTAGCCGTGACTGCCTAGAAGTTAAATTGGACTTAGGAACTTATGGACACCTTACAGTCCTTTGCAATCATTTTAAAAGCCAACGTGCTTTCTCAGCAGCAGATGCCGATGCCTCTGCCGCTAAACGAAAGGCACAAGCGCAACGTGTTGTGGAGATCATTAATAATTATGATTTAGAAACTGAAATGATCGCTGTTATGGGCGACTTAAATGAAGACTCTTCAAATCCTTATAACTCATTAAAACCTTTATTTGATTGCGACAATCTATATCCCGTTGTTGACCCCTCATTATCAATCGATCAACGCTACTCACATTATTATGCTGGTGGAACTCACGGCAACAAGCTTTCACAACTTGACTACATTTTCATTTCAAAACCTTTATTTGCTGCTAAAAATCGCTACGGCTTTGTTCGTGAAGGAATATTCGGCATTAACACCGCAACATCTGAACTTGGCGCTCCAGCAATCAATTTATATTCTACCGTCACTAGTGAAGACACTTCCGCATCTGACCATGCTGCTTTTTGGGTTGAATTCAATCTATAATGTCGATTGCTCCATGGATGGCTCTAGCAATCGACCATGCCTGGCCGACGAGTCCGACGAGTCCGTGTTCAGGTAAAACCACCACCGCGGAAAGAGCTAAAGAAAGTGCACCACTACCAAATTAAATTTGCCAAAGCAATTCACCCTATCGTGAAGCACAGGCGGCAATCGCAGCTCTGCCTGTGCTTCAAAATAATTTTCTTCGTCTCTAAATAAAATAACCGTGACCAGCGCACTCGCCTCAGTCACGGTTATTTTCCGTTTCTTCCCTTCAATCATCGTTTTCCCAATACGTCTCACAAGACTCTCGCAATTCGAACAGGCGTTATCACTTCTCTTTTTCTCCTAACCGATAACCATTTACCAGTTCATAAACCAGCGCAGCTAAGCAAAGACCCACAAATCCAAACATGATAGCAACTGCCATTTGTTCCATCTCAATCACTCCTTTGTTTTTATTTTTCCAATTTAATAAAACTATCGGAAAAACGACTATAAATTTGTTTCTCGATACGCACTGATTTTTCCTCCTATTTTTTTGTAAAATAAGGAAATTTTACAAATTTGGTGATAACTATTCATAGAAATTTTTTTCGGCCATTTTTCTTGGCATTTTTTCCCTTACAGGCTACACTATAGATAATTATTCTTCCCGACGTTTCGCAATGCTACTTAAGGAGGAGATAGCCGGTGGACACGCCCATGCTCTTAGAGTATCTTTGGGTCTTACTCATCCTGATTCTCCTGGAAGGCATCCTGGCGGCTGACAACGCACTTGTCCTCGCCGCTCTGGTAAAGCCCCTGCCGCCCGATACACGACGCAAGGCCCTGTTTTACGGCTTGGTCGGCGCTTTCTTCTTTCGTTTTCTTTCTCTCTTTCTCGTTTCAGTCCTGGCGAATTACTGGCAGTTCCAGGCGCTGGGCGCGGCTTATCTTCTCTACCTTGGCCTGAGTCACATCATCCGTCGCCTTGTCCTTCACCAGTCGTCGCAGACGGAGGAATCCTCCGACGCTGCATCGAGTCTTTGGCTGACCGTGGTCAAGGTGGAGATTGCCGACGCGGCCTTCGCCGTAGATGCAATCTTCGCCGCCATGGCCTTAGCTGTCACTCTGCCGGACAGCGGCTTGCCGGTTTTCGGCGGCATGGATGGCGGAAAATTCGCCCTGATCTTGCTCGGCGGCCTGATCGGCATCGTCATCATGCGCCTCGCTGCGGAATTTTTCGTCAAGCTGCTGCTTTCCCACCCTGGCCTTGAGTTGGCGGCTTTTGCCATTGTCGGCTGGGTCGGCGTCAAACTGACGGTGTTCACGTTATCCCATCCGCAGATCGCGCTGCTGCCGGAGACATTTCCATCTCATCCTTTATGGAAGGCCGTCTTTTGGGCCGTCTTCTTACTCTTGTTTTTCTGGGGCTATCGTTGGAAACCGGCTGACAAACGCGCGCCTTTCTGACCGCAGCACAAGAAAAAACAAGTGCGCTTAGAAACAGCGCACTTGCTTGAGACTATCGACAAAACGAAATCCCGCGGGACGTTTTTTACACGAAGAGGGGAAGGTGGGAAGATTTTATTATTATTCTTCCTTTCTTCCTACCGGGCCGATCGAATCGGCCCGCTTCGCTTCTTCGTGTTATTGTTTCTTTTCATCCTTCTCTTCTTTCGTATCCATTCTATTTTTAAAATTGTCTACACTCTGAAGCAAGTGCGCTCATGACCAGCGCACTTGCTTTTTTTCATTTTTTCAGTTCGATCCGTACCGCTCGCCGTTCTTTTAAAATGTAACAGTCTTTTACCCCTACGACCCGCTTGTCATCGGAGGTCAGCTGCGCCTGGTTTTTCTGTACATCGTAGCGCAGTTCGAACGAGGTCTTGCCATCGAGGTCAAGTTCGATCGGAATCTCGATCAGCGGCGGCAAAGCGCCGGGCGGCGCAAAGTCGATCTGCACAAAGCCCTCGCTTCGCTCGGTAAGCAAGCCGTCAAAGACCATGCGATGCTGCCGGATTTCATAGCCGTCGCGAGCTATCGTCCGAACGATCTCGCCGCCGCTGTAACCGGGTGCAATGGTCAGTCCGGTCGCATCGACTAGACGATGCGAAAACAGATTCATGCCAAAAAAGGTTGCCAGCGCCACCACGAGCGATGCGACCGCCGCCAGATAACCCAATACACTTTTCATTCCGCTCACTTTGCTTCCCCCTCTCATCCGATCATACTGCCGGTCGTCAGCAGCTTCAACAAACGCAGTAATCCGCCGAAAATGCATCCGCCGCCGATAACGGCCATAAAAATGAAGGCTGGATATAAAAAGAGCAGGCGCGCGGTCTTCGGATGACGCAAAAACTCCGTTCCTTTTATATGATAGGAAATGGCGCCGCGCGGGCAGCGATCGATGCAACGGCCGCACTTGGTGCAGCTGCTTCGCGTCTCTCCGGCTGCCAGGCTCGCTTCATTTAATGAAAAGGTCGGACACTCTTTAAGGCAGATCTTGCAGTCCACGCAACGCGCCCGGTCAATGCGTACGGCAAAGCTGTTGCAACGGTTGAACAACGACTGAAACGCGCCAAAGGGACAAAAGAGACCGCACTGCGTCCGTTTGCCGCTTTTGAGAGGCAGGTATATGACCAGGCCCAGAAAGAGCGAAACGAAAATGACGGCCTGCAAACCGGTTTCGAGCGAATTGACCGCCGGATATTCGGTCACGGTCTTGAACGGGCAGAGCCACTCGCAATACGCGGGCGACAGCGTTGCCGCGGAAAGCAACACGACCGCCAGCAGCACCGCCCACGGCAAATACGTCCAGCGTTGGTCGAAAGAGCGGATCGAAGGCTTCTTGCAAAGCGAAGCCATGCCTTCGTCCATGCCGCCGAAAAAGCAGATCCAACTGCACCAGCCGCGCCCGACGGCCAGCGAAAAGCCGATCCAAAGCACGATCATCGTCGCAACGCCTGCGTACCCGGCAAACATTGAGCCGGGGAAGATGATCGTCTGCGTCAAAGCAGCCGGAATGAGCAAAGCCGGAATCACCAGCGGACAAAGCGGCGCTTCGCCGTCCAAGATATTGGCCGTCGACAGTTCCATCGTGCCTCGCATCTCAAACATGTTCGCCAGAAACGAGACGACGAACAGCACCGACGCTGCGACAAAAAAGATTGAGCGGTAGCGATGCGTTCGCCCGCTGCGCAGCATTTTAAAAAAGATATAGTTTGCAAACAGATATGTGATCCCGGCGGCGATCGCCTGCAGCGGATCTTTGAGGTTATGCCCGTGCAGCAAAAGCAGCGCCGTTAAAAGAAGCATCGGCAGGCTGAGTAGCGCCGCCTTTCCCCAACTTAAGCCCATTTCGTTTTGCTTTGTTTCGCTTGCAATCCCTGTCATGGTATTAATCCTCCTGCCATCATCAAGATGCCCCGGTACAGATAAAAAACCGCTGCAACCAGGGCCGCCAAGCGCCCGATGGTCTTAAGCTCCGCGCGCCTGCGGCAAAAGCCGAGCAACGGCAGCGGCAAAAAATAAAGTGACGTGCCGATAAAGAAACTGAAAAAGTACAGCAGACTATCACGCAAGGTTTGCGTCTGAGCCGCCGCCGCAAAGGCCAGGAGAAACGGCGGACAAAGATTGAGCCCCGTGAGTAGCCCTAACGTCGCCGGCCAGGCAGCCGTCTTTTTTTTCACCATTTGCCCCGCACAGGCTTCGCTTTTAAAACCGCGTCCGTATGCAAGCAAAAGCAGCGCAAGCAGCACATAGATGCCGCCCATCGCCGCTTCGCGCATCAGGCCGCTTTGTCGCCAGAGCTGCCCCGCCCACCAGGCGGCCACGGCAAACAAAAGATAGCCCAGCAGCCGCCCGCCAAGAAACTGCAGCGTCAAACCAGCGCTGCGCCTGACGTCCTGCGCTTCGCCAAGCAAAAAGGGCAGCAGCACCGGCGAACAATACGCCAAACAGGTCACGCCGGTCGCCAAGCCCAGTAAAAATCCTTCCCACATCCTACGTTTTTCCTCCCCGTGCATAAAGCGCTTGCCGTTCTAATCCTACTCCCCAAACGGCATAAAAAGAGAGGCGGCTTCGCCTCTCCCATTAACAGTTAAATACATAAACATCGCCATAGAAAAGTGCCTAATTCTGAACAACATCACGTAATGGAAATTTTCAAGTCTTTGTAAAAGTTCTCATGTACTCCGAGAAGAATTAGCGTCAATGTATCTGGATCAAAAGAATACGCAAGAAGAAAAAGCTGGTTTTGCACCTGAAACTTGTGAACTCTAATGCCAACAAGATCACCTTTCTTCTCTTCTCCGAGGATTAAATTGGAGGTAATAGCGCGAATAGCATCATTTACTTCTTTGCGCTGATTGGCATGCAACTTTTTGTAAGTTCTTTTAAAACTGGGTTTCTGAAATAGGTTCATTCGACGAACTCAAATGGTTCCGACTTTTGTGTTTTGCCAATCAGAACATCTCTAATAAATTCGATAGGGAGATCTGGATTATCCAGCGCTGCCTTTCCTATTTTAGCCCAATATGCAATTTGAAGAGGAACGGTTCTAAACTCGGCTGCCGCACATTCTTTTGCTTCTTCGTACAGTGCGTTGTCGACTCTGATTGGGATACTCATAAAAACACCTCCCTGTAACTATTGTAGCATGTCGCGACAATGAAATGAAGTCCTCCTGCTCATAAAAGCGCTTTAATTGTTCGATCATATCGGGTAGACTGAAAGATATAATCGTTCGCGCAAAGACAACTTATTTTTCAAAACGCTTGGTATTGGGGATGATCGGATGCACTCCAGCACGCAACAGGAGCAGGTGAAGTTCTGGGTATTGCCGCAATTGAATAATTTGGAGTTATTGCATGCAAGCTATACCAAGCATTCTTTTGCCAAGCACATGCATGAGGGTTTTGCCCTTGGCGTGATTGAACGCGGCGCACTGGCTTTTTCATACCGGGGGGAAAAGGTGATTGCCCCTGCAGGACACATCAATTTGGTCATCCCCGGTGAGGCGCATGACGGAAGCGCCGCGTCAAGCAGCGGCTGGACGTACCGGATGTTTTATCTTACGCCGTCGCTCATGGCGCAAGCAGCTTATGAGGTTTCCGGGCAACTAAAAGCGCCGCCCTTTTTTAGCGCCGGAGCACTGCGCGATGATGCGTTGGCCGCCGCGATCCGAAACCTGCATCTCTTATTGGAAAATCCGGCGGTTCCCCTGTTGGAACAGGAATCGCTCCTCTTGGCGCTGTTAAGTCGTTTTATTTTGCGTCATGCCAAAGAACGTCTTCCGCTAGAACGCGTCAGCAGGGAAAATTTGCTCGTCAGCCGGGCGCGACACTATCTCGAAGATATGTATGCCCGCAATATTTCAATCAAGGAACTGTCTGCGCTCTGCAACCTCAGTGCATTTCATTTGATACGCGTCTTTAAGGATTGCGTCGGCGTCCCGCCCCATGTGTATCTGAAGCAGGTTCGGATCAGACGGGCAAAAGAGCTCTTGGCGCAAGGCCTGCCAGCGACATTTGTCGCACAGGAAGTCGGCTTTGTCGACCAAAGTCATTTTTCCAAACAGTTTAAGCAGATCACCGGAATTTCTCCCGGTAAATACAGCAATATCGTACAAGCGCTTTTGCCGAGAAACGATAGAATGGAATAAAACCGTTACGGGTTTTTAAACTGTATGGAATGGGAGATGGCTGCTATGTTATGCGCTACGGATTTGTGGAAAGAAACGTATCCCGGAGCAAGCGCCGGTTATCTGGTGCTCGGCAATGTGAGCAATCCTGATTGTTGTGAAAGCTTGGAGGAAAGCAAACGAAAGTTAGAGGCCAAGCTGCGGACGCGCTTTTTGCGCAAAGATGATTTGTCGCTTGATCCGGCGATGGCCGCTTACAGCAACTACTACAAGCGGCATAAAAAAACCTATCATGTGCTGCAACAATTGGAGTCGATTATTTTCAAAGGCAAGAGCATTCCCCGCGTCGCGGGATTGGTGGAAGCGATGTTCATGGCCGAATTGAAAAACGGCTTGCTGACGGCAGGACACGATTATGCGGCGCTCCAGGGGTCGTTGCTGCTGGACGTGGCTGCGGGCGACGAAAGCTATGTTTTGATTAATAAACGCGAGCAACTGGCCAAAGCAGGCGACATGAAAATGTCCGACAGCCGAGGCATGATTTCAAGCGTCATCCACGGGCCGGATTTTCGCACCCGCATCGTGCCGGAAACAAAAAAAGTCGTCTTTACCGTGTATGCACCATCCGGTATTTCGCAGCAAGCCGTCGCCAATCATCTGACGGACATTTACGCCTTTGTAAAACAATGCGCGCCGGATACCGCCATCGAAAGCCAAGGCGTTGTCGGTTAAAACGTTTCTCTGCTCGTTTCACGCTGCAAAGAAAAAGTGCCGGATTGCAAAACCCTGTCGCAATCCGGCACTTTTTTATTTATCGACTTTCTTGCGCAAAGGCTAACGCTGGTTCGTAGCCTGTTTGTCGATGCCGCTGACCAATTGTGCGATTGTAAGAATCATCCGGCATGATTGTTCAAAAGAGTCGACCGGCAAGAACTCACAGTTGGAATGAAAATTGTGCGCGCCTGTGAAAAAATTCGGCGTCGGGATGCCGCGCGCCGAGAGCGCGGAGCCGTCCGTTCCGCCGCGCATCGCCAGCGTTTTGGGCGGGATGCCGAGCCGCTCCATCGCTTGATAGATGTAGTCGATGCATTGTTTGTTCTCTTCGGTCAGCGAGTCTGCAATGTTGCTGTATCGGTCTTTGATTTCAAAAGAAATTTCCGCTTTCGGATGGCGCGCCGCAATCAGTTTCATTAAATCGGCGATGTAGGTTTTTCTTGCTTCATAGAGATTTTTATCATGATCTCTGATGTTGATGTTCACGACCGCCGTATTCGGATTCGCCGTAATGCCGCTGATCAAAAAGTATCCCATCTTGCCGTCCGTGTGTTCCGGCGTGTCTTTTTTGTCGAAATGGTTGATGATATCATTCGCCACCAAGCTCGGATTGACCAGCACGCCTTTGGCGGACATCGGATGCGCCGTTACGCCTTTTATCTTTATCACGGCACTTCCGGCGTTAAACGTCTCATAGACGACCTCGCCTATTTCGCAGCAGTCCAACGTATACGCGAATTCGACCGGGAAATCCTTGAGATCCATCGCCTTAGCGCCCAGCAAGCCGATTTCCTCATCCGGCACAAACGCGATGAAGATGTCGCCATGGTAGAGCGACGGATCGTCTTTCATTCTTTCCACAGCAGTCATGATCGAGGCTATGGCCGCCTTGTCATCCGCGCCGAGTACGCTGGTTCCGTCCGACACGATGATGTCCTGACCGATATAGGAAAGAAGTTCCGGATGTTCCGCTCTTCTTATCCAGATATCCTGCCCTTTATTGAGTAGAATATCCTGACCGTCATATTTTTCCACGATTTGCGGCTTGATGTTCGGATTCATATGCACATCGACCGTATCCAAATGCGCCAGAAAACCGATCGCCGGGACACTCCCGCTAAAACCATCCGGCAGGTTCGCCTCAATTTTCGCGATAAGAATCGCCTCTTCCGTCAGTTTCGTATCGCGGATTCCCATTTCCTTCAGTTCCTGTTGCAAAAGCTTTGCAAGCGCCATCTGGCCCGGCGTGCTCGGTATTTGGCTAACGCCCGCCTTGCTCTGACTTTCTACTGCAGCATAGCGAAAAAAACGCTCTACGAGTTTCGTCTTACTCTTCATTGCAACCATCCTCTTCCCCTACTGTATTTAAACCCCCAGCAAAAACATGCCCATCGTGACGAGCAACGCCGCCGCCATGCCCGGCAAGTTGCGTTTCGTCATCTCGATCGCGCTGACGTTCGCCATCCCGGCAACAATGATCGTTGCGGCCGCGACAGGCGACAAGACGCGCCCAATGTTTCCGCTGATAAAGGCCATCAGGCCGATCTGAGGAATTGTCATGCCCAGTTGTTCGGCATGCGGCGTAATCGTATTATTAAACGCCAAAACCATCGAATCGCTGGAACCCGACAGGGTTGCCATCAAAAACGGGCCGACCGCAGCGGCGAGTTTGGCGATGTACTGCGAGTGTTTCATCATTTCAATCAGGCTCGTTGTCAAACCCAACAGGTTCATACCTTCCACGAAGACTGTGGCGCACGCGATCAGTCCGATCACATTGCCGTAGGAACTGCCCAGCCCTTTGAAGAACTCTTTCGAGATCACTTCCGGCTTGGTCCAGGTGACAAAAAATGCAACGATCGTACTGATCACCATCGCCTGCAATACGGAAACGGGCGGGAGAACCGCAATCAGCGGGCTGCCCAAGATCAACAGGACAAGCGGCAAGACCGGCATGCTCGCCTTTAGATAGTTCACCTTGAACGCCGCAGCCTCCGGCGCATTGCCGACCGCCGCAGAAAAACCGCGGTCCTCTTTGCGGATGCGCGCCACAAGAGTCAGTACGATGGCCGAGACGATGGCCCCCGTAATCGGAATTTGCGCCATTTTCATCACAACGACCATTACGTCAAGCTCGCTTAGTTTGGCGATCACGATATTGTGCACGACGCCCGGATTATAGACGCCGCCCCAGGAACCGGCCAATACGGCGCTGCCGGCAATCACAGGGCTGACTCCCGCACCCGTTAAGGTCGGAATCAGGATCGACCCCACTGCCGCGACGCAACCGGACGCGCTCGGCAACGCGATATTGATCAGAAATGTTGCCAGGACTGCGCCCGGAATCAAAATGGCGCGATATTTTGCCAACGTACGCGACAACATCTGGACAAGATGCTGGTCGCAGCCCGTCACCTTCATTACTTCGGAAAAACCAAGCACCGAGCAAATGGTTGTGACCAAAAGCCCATTGACCAGCGCTTTACCGAACGCATCGATACTCGCCATCGGATTTAGCGCCAGTGAAGACATCAGCACTCCAGCCAAGAATAATACAACCTTGTTCTCATACCCTTTAGCAATAAAATAAAAAGTAATAATGACAATGACGACACCAATAAAAATCATAGAAATAGCCTCCCCTTATTCCATTCCCCTTTTCTTTTTCCCGCAGCCTTTCTTCTGCGTTTTACCCTTTCGCGAATAAATAAAACATATTCTTTTACATTCTGTCCTTTTCCTCGAAGTCCTTTCGACATTATCTCGTTTTTATTGACAAGCCGCTTTCTGCTCTTTGCGCTGCAAAAAAGCCGGACTGCAATAGCATTGCAATCCGGCCGAGACTGTCGACAAAACGAAATCAAGCGGGACGTTTTTACACGAAGAGTCGAAGAAGGGAAGGTCGGAAGATTTTTTTAATTTTTCTTCCTTTCTTCCCGCCGGGCCGATATTATCGGCCCGCTTCGATTCTTCGTGTTGTCGTTTCCTATTTTTCAATTGTCTACACTCTGAATCGGACTGCAATATTATTGCAGTCCGGCCTTTTTTTGTTCGCGTTCTTATGCAGGGTTCGTGTACTGTTTGTCGTCGACAAGGATATGCTGTACCAGCCAGTCTAAGACAAAACCCAGGATGTCTTTGAGATAGAGATTCTGTTCGTTGTCGATTTGGCTCAGATCGATCGCATTCATCTTCTCGACAAAATCGAGGTGCATCGCTTTGTGCGAGAGAAACTTGGGATAACGGTTGTCCATCATAAATTGCTCTTCGTCTTTAAAATGTTCGACCGTATAGCTTTTCAATTCCTCAATGATCGCTACGATCGGATCGTATTTATCGGTGATGAATTGATTGTTCAGCAATTCTTGAATATCGCCTGCAATTTCAAAGAGTTTTTTGTGTTGTTCGTCAATCGATGCGATTCCGAGTGCATAGTCTTCTTTCCAGTTCAACATGGCGTCACTTCCTCATTTTTGCATATTTTTCAATAAATAAAGTTGCATATTTTTCACATCTGTCTTTATTTTTTAAAAGTATACCACAAGTGTATGATTTAGGTAAAGGCATATTTTTATTTGCTTTCATGCCCAATAAACTCGTGAATTTTCTTCTCTACCTTTGCTGCCGCAAGCGGTTCGTATGCTTTGCCAAACGGATCCATAAAGCCATGTTGCGCCGCAAGCACCTCGACCTGAACGCCGTCCTTCTCACCTAGCAGCGTTGCCAGCGGCGTCACGGAAAACGAGGGTTCGTTAGCAGCAAAAAAGAGGCGCACCGGACACGCAGGCTGCAGCGCCTGATAATCGCGAATCCGCGATCCGTAGCAGCCGATGACTCCGTCCCATTGGCCTCGACTGCTGCAAAGCCAGGCAACCGTCGCGCCGACGCTGTAGCCGAGCAAAACGATACGCCGATAGTTGGGCCTCTCTTGCGCCGCCAAAGCTTGAATCGCCTCAGCCGCCTGCGCAAAGCCGACCTGTCGGTTAAAATGTTCATACGCTGCCGCTGCCTCGCCATAGGAAAACGGTTCCGCACGCTGCAACAGATTCGGCGCCAGCACATCCAGGCCGCAATTCTTCAGTTCCTCCGCCGCCTGCCGGATATGCGAATTCAGTCCGTATATTTCATGCACCAAAATGACTAATGTATTCGACCCCTGACCATGTCGCATCACTTTCACCTTAGCGAAGCCCCAGCCCATAAATCCGGTTGGCATTGGCAAAGAATACTTTCTCCTGCTCGCTTTCGGGGATAAGGTGCGCGACGAATTCAAGATAGTTTTCAATATTGGCCAGCGGCCAGTCGGTTCCGTAGAGAATCCGGTCATACGCGTCGAGATATTCGAGCCAGCCTTTCAACATATCGATATAAGCGTGTTTTCTTCTGAAAAATTCGTCCATATCGTCGATCCGCCCTTCTAAGATGCCGGAAAGATCGGCCGCCACATTCGGATTCTTCGCCAAAACCGCGACCGCATCGGCCAACCAGGGATTGCCGATATGGCACATCACAAACTGCACCTCGGGATAGCGCACCGCCGCTTCATCGAGCACTAGCGGGTGGCTGTATTTCAAAAGCGCGTGGCTGGTAGCGGTCAAGCCGGTATGTACCGCGACCGGTTTCTTATATTGCATCGCAAGCTGATAAAACGGATCCACGGTCGGCTCGTAAATATAGAAGTGATTGTAGCCCGGATACAGCTTGATGCCGACGCAATTCTTGCGTTTCAGGTGCTGTTCCACCAGGTCGGCCTGCTGCGGCGATTCAGAAGCATTAAAGCAGCTGCTGTCGAGACCGATGCAGTAACTGAGATAATCGGGATATTGATGCGCATCCAGTTCCAGACTATGATTACCCATCACCACGCCATGGACGATCCGTTGCGCGTCATATTGCTCCTTGAGATGCGCGTCGCTGTTTTCATGTCCCGCCGCTTTGGCAATCTGATCAAAATACTCCGCCTGCGAAAAATGAATATGTGCGTCGATGATTTTCATTCGTATCACTCCTTCCTCATGGCGATAAGGTTTCAACACAAAGGCACAAGGCGGCCCGTGTTAAGCATGTTTTTACATTTCACGCAAGCGCTGCTGGATTTCGAGCAGCGTTTCGGCGGGCACGCCGCCGTCCAGCGCCGAAAGCAGGCTCAAATAAAAATCATCGGCCTGTTCCGTCATCTGCGTGATCATTGCGCCGAACGCGCCTTGCACCAGTGTGCCGTAGGTATCCTGCAAGCGCTTTTGTTCTACCGCGAGGTATTCGTCGGCAGCTGCGCTAAGCACGCGTTGCATTTCTTCACTCATTATTTTGTTTTCCTGTTTTTCAAAAAACGCTTTAGGATTTTTAAAACAGCTCAGTGCTTTTGCAAAAGCCGCTTGCGGCAAATTTTGAAAAGCCGAGACAAATTCCATTTGCACCTGCGCTGTGTTTTCGAAGAGCGAGAACGATACGTCCGCATTGACGTCCGCTAGTCGCTCCGCAATGCTCATTTGCTGCTCAGCGATTATTTTTTCGCCAAAACGATCCAGACGTACGGTTGTCGCACGCAATTCCTGCGCAAATTCAAAGCCCAGCTCTTCGCGCAGTTCGTCCAATGCATGCTGCAAAACTTTTTTCAGATTGCGTCCGTCATCGCGCAGCACGCTGGGATTGAAGGCGTCGCGGAAAAAATCATTGAAGCGCAGAAAGACGCGCTGTTTTATATAGTAGACCAGGACCTCCGCCTCCTGGCAGAGTCGGTTTTTGCAGTTCTCGGCGCTCTGCTGCGCCAAAAGCGCATGCATCGCCGCCTTCTCGGCTTCGATGTTCTTTCGTTTCTCGTCTTTGACCGACGCATCTTCTTTGCTGCTTTCGATCAGCTTGGCGACGAACTGCGCGACACGGCTCAACTCTTTTTCCGACGCGGCAACGGTCAGGTTCGCCAAATCATCGCTGATGAAATGGTAGAACGCCTCTTCGAAGGCAGCCATGCCGGAAGACGGCGAAACACCGGCCTCTTCTTTTTCCTGCAGTGCGTTCAGACTCGACAACGGATAAAGATGCGGGTTTCTGACGCCGTATTTGATCAGCTGCTCTTCGACATAGGCGACGACGAGTTCCTGTTCCTCGTCATGCGCCGCCAGGTCGATCGCATTGATGATGAAAAACATCTTGTCCAGTTGGAAAGCGTCCTTCACGCGTCCCAGCTGAATCAAAAACTCCCGGTCCGCTTTGGAAAACGCATGGTTGTAATACGTGACGAAGAGGATCGCATCCGAATTCTTGATGAAATCGAACGCGACGCCGGTGTGGCGAACGTTGATCGAATCGGCGCCCGGCGTGTCGACCAGCGTGATGCCTTTGCGCGTCAGCGGGCAGTCATAATAAAGGTCGACCCATTCGACAAAACAGGATTTTTCCTCCAATGCGACATAGTCGCTGAATTGCTCGAGCGTGGTTTCCAGTACGCCGCCGAGTCGCTCGCCGAGAGCGGCGTAGCCGCGGACAAAGGCCTGCAGAAAACGAAGGTTCGTTTTTTCCGCCGCCCCTTGCTGCTCGCTCTGTCCGCTAATCGTTTCGACTTTGCCCAGCGCATCCGATAAGCTATCAGCCTCGCTCTCAAACAACTTTAGCGCATGATTGACGTCTTCGAGCATCGCCTGTTCTTCTTTCAGCTTGATGCGCACCGTGCCGTGCGGATTCTCCGCATCGACCGGCTTGATCTTATTGATCGCCGCGGTAGTCGGATTGGGCGAAACCGGCAGTACCCGCTCGCCAATCAGTGCATTGGCAAACGAGGATTTTCCGGCGCTGAACGCGCCGAACAGAGCCACGCTGAAGCCTTTGTTCTCGAGGCGGGAGGCCTTTTCGACCAATTCTTCCGCCAGCTTGTGAAAACCGGGCAGATCCTTTACCAGTCGAGCCGTCTGCTGCAGCCTTTTTGCGGTATCCTTCATCTTGCCCGACGCGTCCGCCGCCAGCGGCGCGCTTTTGACGCGAAGCGGCGCAACCTCTGCAGCGCTCGCTTTCTTGCGCGGCTCACGCAGCACGACCGTCTCGCCGGAAACGACTTCACACGCTTCCTCAACCGCTTCAAAGAGCTGGCAGCAGTCTTCTTCCTCTACGCCTGCCGCCTCAAGACGCGTTTGTATTTTCTCTTCTTTGGCGGCCAGCGCGCTTTCGCATTTCCTTACTTCTTCCAATGCGCCAAGATAGCGTTCCATGCCGGCCGATTTTTGTGCGAGACGTTCTTCAACCGCTGCGTTTTTCGCCTTTAGCGTCTGCAGAAGTTCCTCTTTGTACGCCAGCGCGGCACTTTTCGCCAGCAGTTTGATCTCGGTCGCGACGCTGTCGGTATAATTGATGACCGTCGTACCGGATACGCGTGCGCCGTCTTTCACGGCTGCACTCAACAGACCGCTGGAAAAATGGACGGTCAGCCCCTGCAGCCGTTCGAGCAGCGCCTGGCTTTCGAGCCGTCTTTCCTTCGCAAAACGCAGCAGAAAATCACGCAGATGCCACTCCAGTTGCGACTTGGTCTTTTCGAACAGTTCCTGATAAAAAAGGTTCAAACGCCGTTCGCGCTCCTCCAGCGTCTTTTGCTTCGTAAAAAGCCAGCCCACTTTGAAATCGACCTGGCAGGATTCGAGATACGCTTCCGCCAGCGCTCTGGTTTCAAAGCGCATCAGATACGCACTGCCGAGAATCTTGGCCATCTCGGCGTCAAATTCCCGCTCCGCCGCTTCGACGCCAACGCCCAGCTCTTTCTTTTCTTCCAGCAAACTATTGTAGTTTTCCGCCAGTTCCGTCTGCTCTTTTACCGACAGTTCATTTAAGATTTCGCGAGAGGGCTCCAGCGCAAGATTCATCGCTTCCTTTTGCTTCGCGAAATGGTCTTTCAGGATTTTTTGCAAGGATTTTAAAATCGACTGCAGCAGCAGCGCATCTTTTTCCTGCAGACGTTCCGCCAAAAATTCCTGCAGCGCAGGAAATTGATTGTACTCATGTTCGTCTTGCTTCAACGATGTGTAAAAGACATGGGCAGGCGTTACGCCCCAGGATGTGAACGCTTCCGTTACGCTGGCCCTGAATGCCTCAAACGACAGTTCCTGCTTTGAATGCTTGTCCACCTGGTTAATGACGAGATAGACCTCTTTGCCGGCTTCGCTCAGTTCTTTCGTAAACATAAAGTTCAATTCCGACTGCACATGGTTGTAATCCATCACGTAAAAGATCAAATCCGCCAGATGAATCGCCGATTCGGTGGCGATGCGGTGCGCGTCGTCGGCAGAATCGATGCCCGGCGTATCAAGAATCACGGTTCGTTCCGGCAGCCGGGACTCGGCATGACTGATTTCGATTTCGCGGATCTGATCGCCGTCCTTGCAATATCTTTTCACCATTTCATAATCATACGGCGCAAGATACATGCGCGGCTTTTCGTTTTTGAAAACAACTTTGGCATATTCTTCACCGCTTTTGACTTTTACCAGGTTGGCGCTGGTCGGAATCGGACTGGACGGCAGCAGCTCCTCGCCGATCAGGCGATTGATGATTGTCGATTTCCCTGCGGAAAAATGGCCGCAAAAAGCAATGGCAAACTCTTCTTTCAGCAACTTGCCTGCCAGCTCTTTTACCTTGTTGCCGTTTTCCTGATCCTTGCATGCTATCAAATATTCATAGGCAGCGAGCAGCTTGCCCTTTAGCGCCCGGATGGCCGCTTGGCGATTCGCAGTTTGCAGCATAAAAACGTACCCCTTATAACAAACTTTATAATACGCTCTATTTTACACGACGCAGCCATCAATCGACAATGATATATTATCGGCGACTGCGTCGCTTTTATTATCAGCACGGCAACGCGGCTCACATTCAACCGCCTGTAAAAATATGGTATACTTGAAAAAAGCGTCATAAAGGAGGTCTTTCTCATGTTTGGCCTGTTAGAACGCTTGTTGCACGCCGCCCGAACGTATACTCTTTTTGATTACGCTTGTCTTAAGATCGCGCTTGCCTCATTCGGCATTCTGCTCGGCGCATATTTCGCAGACTTTTTTCTCCGCTATGCGACTTGGCTTTGGATTTTTTTCATCGTCTCCTACCTCACCATTGTCTATCGAACATTGGCCGCGTTAAAAAGAAGCTAAGCAGTTGCTCGCGCCGGCGCGTCCCGTTTACGCCCTATCCTTTCTCAGCATAAAAAACAGGCTGCCGGCGTAACGCCGATAGCCCGATACGAAACGAGGCGGTTCCGTTTGCCGAGTCGTTAGATGTTGATAATCGTTCTAAACTCGTCCTGACTAAAAAAGTACGAGTCGTAGACAACCTTTCCGCTCATTTGAACGATCTGGTCTTCGTCAGAGAAAAACCGCTCCTGATGTTTGATGGTTTCCTGGGAAATAATCTGGTTCTTTTGATTGACAATCGTAATCTCCAAAGCATTTCCCGTTTCATTTCGCCAACCGACCATTTTCATCCCTCCTTCCTTCCATGGAGGCGCTTTAGGCAAAGTCTTCTTGTACCCCGCTCGCAAAACTTGCAACGCGTAAATCATTTTCCATTAAATGGATTTTACTGTAAGGTCATTCTAATCCTTTTCGTATTCTTTTTCAAGCAAATTTTCTTTATAATGCAGTCTCCTCTTGACGCCTTCGCGCAACGCGTTTATAATAACGTGCATATACACCATTTGTTTTAACAGGAGGATTTCTTATCATGCAGTCGCTTCTTTCGCTCTATCCGAAAACCTCCAGTCCCTGCAATTGCATGAACCTGCGCCGTGCTTCGCGGGCCGTGACCCAATTTTACGACGACAGGTTGAAACCCTGCGGCTTGACAGTTACGCAGCTCGGTTTGCTGCGTCATATTGCAGGCTGCAACCCGCCCACCATCAGCGAAGTGGCAAAGCAGATCCGCATTGACCGCACCACGCTGAACCGCAATTTGAAACCGCTCAATGAAGCCGGTTTCATTGTCATCACCCCCGGCCAGGATTCGCGCATCCGTCTGATTACGTTGAGCGCAGCAGGCCAACAGGCAATGGAGGAAGGCAGCTGTCTTTGGGAACAAGCGCAGCTTGCGTTGCAGGATTATCTCGGCGACGCTGATCTCGGTAAACTTGGTCAGTTGCTGCTGAAACTGGAGGAGTTGGTTCCGTAAAAAAGCGGCCTCTCTTTTTAGCGCGAAAGGTGTATGTACACATTTAAATTTTCGAGGAGGTCATCATATGAAAAACAATGCCAACAACTACTCACTCTTGAACCTGGATGAAAGGGATTCGGCCGCCAAACTGTTCGTCGGCGAATCGCTCCAATTAAGCGGCTGCGAGGTTTCTTTCAACCGTCTTGCGGCAGGCGAAGCCGCACCATTCGTCCATGCCCACAAGAAAAATGAAGAACTCTACATCATCACCGCCGGCAGCGGCCTGTTCTATCTGGACGGTGAAGAAATTGCAATCCGCTCGGGCAGCCTGATCCGCGTCGCCCCGGCCGCCAGTCGCGCCTGGAAAGCAGGCGATAACGGCATGGAGTTCATCTGTATCCAAACCGAAGCCGGCAGCCTGCATCAGGCTACCCGCCAAGACGGCATTATTTGCGACGCCGAGCAGCCGAGTTGGGCTAAATAAGAATACGAAGTCTGTTAACACGAAGGCTTTCTTACAGTCTTCGTGTTAAAAATTTTCTTACCCATAACGTTTTCACTGCCGTAAGCTTGGCAGGGTTTCGCCTTGCTGTCGCGAACGGTCTTGGCAATGAGCAAAGGAGGCGCGCTATGAAAACCAGAAGCGAATACACCTGCCCACTTGAACTGACGCATGACATCACCAAAGGAAAATGGAAGCCGATCATCTTATGGCAGCTGCGCAAGGAAGCATATTCGCTGTCCAAGCTCAAAGCATCCATCACGGGCATCAGCCAAAAGATGTTGATCGAACAATTGCAAGAACTGCAATCATTTGACATGATCCATCGCGAGCAAAATGAGGGCTATCCGTTAAAAGTTTCCTATTCGCTTAGCGAGCGCGGGCGCAAAATGCTGCAAGCGATTGTAATCATGCAGGAAATCGGCGTTGAGCTGATGCTGGAAGACGGCCGGGAAGATTTTTTGCGTGAGCTTGGCCTGTTATAGTCACGAAAAAGTAAGTAATCCTCACCCGGCCATTTCCATGATACAGTAAAGCTAATGCAAAACTTGCCGGGAGGATGAACGCATGTTAAAAAATCCAGAACAAACAATCGGCCTTTTGATCGACAAGCAAACCGTTTCCTTTATTTCCTCCGTCGACTGCGACGGTTTTCCCAATACCAAGGCCATGTTGCCGCCGCGCAATCGGGAAGGAATTCGAACGTTTTATTTCACGACCAATACGTCCTCCTTACGCGTCGCACAATATCGAGTCAATCCGAAAGCCAGCATTTATTTTTGCGACAAACGCTTTTTCAGAGGCGTGATGCTGATCGGTTCAATGGAGGTTCTTGAAGATGCAGACAGCAAAGCCGCCATCTGGCAAGACGGCGACACGCTCTATTATCCACAGGGCGTAACGGATCCCGATTATTGCGTCCTGCGCTTCACTGCGCAAAAAGGCCGCTTTTACAGTCATTTCAAGTCCGAAGATTTTACCGTGTCTTAAACTATAAACGCTTTTTATCCGCTGCAATTTTTAAACCGGATCATCTTACGTTTCAAGCCAAATATTTTTTAAAACCTTTGACGCCGTCTTCGTAACCGCAGGCTTTATACAAGGCATGCGCACCCAAACGATCGGCGCGCGACAGGAGCATCATGTAGTAACAGCCGCGGCGACGCGCCTCCTCTTCCATCGCCGTCAACAGATGCCGCGCGACGCCCTGCCTTCTGGCAGACGCGGTGACGATCATATTTTCGAGCACTAAGAAAGGCCTGCAATCTCCGAATAAATCCCGGCAGAATATGCCGTATATCGATCCCAACAATTGTCCATCAACCACGCCTCCGAGCAGTACGCACTCTTCATGTGATTGCAGGCGAAAAAATTCTTCTTTCATCTTCGCCGGATCGTTTCTCCGGGCGCCTAATTCTTCATACAGCGCCGCCAGTTGCGGCAGATCTCTTTCTTCTATCTTTCGTATCTCCATCAGTCGTTCCCCTCTTCTCAGCACTTTTCTCTAACAGTATCCGATTCGGCTACGCCTGACGATAGACGGCAGCTGATAGTTGCATCACGCTTCGCTGAAACTATCGCTTCCGCTTTTTTTCTCTTGCTTGAGACTGTCGATAAAACGAAATCAAATGGGACGTTTTCACACGAAGAGTCGAAGAAGGGAAGGTCGGAAGAGATTTTAAATTCTTCCTTTCTTCTCTCCGGGCCGATAGTATCAGCCTGCTTCGCTTCTTCGTGTTATCGTTTCCTTCAATCCTTCTAGTCGTTCCTGTTATCGTATTCTGTTTTTTTTACTTGTCTACACTCTAAAACAAGAGCCCAAGCATTTTTGCTTGGACTCTTGTTTTTTTAGTTCACAGCCCTATTTTAATAAACCGCGTTACTCATTTTGTCCGCGTCGTCAGATAGACGCCCGCAATAATGATCGCGCCGCTGGTTACTTTAAGCAGGCTGACCGGTTCATGAAGGAGGAGCGGAGACTGGATCATTGTGAACACCGGTACTAGGTTGACGAAGATCGCGGTTCGTGACGGACCGATGCGCTCGACTGCGATCAGTTGAAAGAGATAGCCAAGCACCGAGGCAAAGATCGCCATATAGGCGACAGCCAGCCAACCGGAGCCGGAAACACGCGCCAACTCGGCCAGCGACGTTTCCCAGATCGTAAACGGCAGCGCAGCGGCCGTACAAACGAGAAACGTGTACGCAGTGATCATGAGCGGCGACAACGCATAATCCGTCATAAAACGTCGGCAGAGGATCGAGTAGACGGCCCATGAGCAGACAGCGGCCAACATCAATGCGTCACCCGGATTCAAATGAAACGCACGCAAGACTTCGATGTCGCCGTTGATCACAACCAGCAGGATGCCGCTAAAGGCCAGGACAATGCCGAATGCACGCAGCCAGGTTATCTTTTCGCCAAGAAAGAGCATCGCAAGCAGAGCCGTAACCATCGGCAGCGTCGAGCCGATCAGAGACGAGTTGACGGCGCTGGTAAACTGCAGACTGGAAAAGAACAGCACATGATAAGCGAACGTACCGATCAGCCCCAGTGCGATCAGCGGCGGCCACTGGCGTGCCGTCGGCAGCAGCGAACCACGGTTCCATTTTGCAGCGATCACGAAAATGAACGGCAACGCGATCAGGAAACGAAAAAAGGTCAGGCTATTCGGAGCGAACTCACGAATCGCCAGTTTGCCTGCGATAAACGCGCCGGACCAAAACAGCGCGCAAAGAATCATCATCGCATAAATACGCGAAAGAGACATGGCGGTTCCACCTTCCATCGCGAAACGCTCTACTCTTGCGCCTCGCCGTCTTTTATTCCATGTAAAGAAGCGGTGTGCTTTTGCAATATCCCGCTTAGAATTTTCATTGCTTCTTCCAACTGGCGAATGTTTTCCGGTGCAATAATCGCCAGGCGCACCGCATTGGTTGCTTTGGCATTGCCGACCGCAAAGCGTTCCGCACCATAAACGCGAACGCCGGCCTGATACGCCTCAGCTTCAAAATTTTCGCCGCTGACGTGCGACGGCAAGAGCAGCCAGCGAAAAATCCCCTCCGCTTCCCCCAGCACCGGATAGCCTTGCAGATAACGATCGACGATCGCATTGCGCATTCGGTTGCGCGAACGGTGTTTTTCAACAATCGCGTCCAGCGTACCGGAAACCATGATTCTGGTAGCAAGCTCGGCCATCAGCGGCGGCACCGAGATGTTCAGATTGTACAAGGCCGCGGTCAACGGCTGGCGAAATTGCGGCGGCGCGGCAATGAACGCAATGCGCAGTCCCGGCGCAACGGCTTTGGAAAGACTCGACACATAGACGACCTGATCTGGGGCATAGGAAGCAATAGCCGCGGTCGGCTCTTTTTTCAGCAAACTGTGGATTGCGTCTTCAATCACGATCAACTTTTCTTGTCGCGCAACTGCGGCCACAGCTTTCCGGCTGTTATCCGACAGGGTCTGCGTCGTCGGATTGTGATAATCGGGTATCAGATACAGTCCGCTTAGTTTCTCATTCTTGCAGGCAAAACGCAATCCCTCTTCCGTCACTTCCTGTTCCGTTTGCAGGATCGGAATCAATCGGATGCCCAGCATATTCGCCGCCGTCTTCACCCCCGGATAGGTAAATTCATTCGTCCCAATCCGATCGCCGGCTTGAAACAGACCAGCCAGAATCGCGGCGATCGCATTTTGCGCGCCGTTTGCCAGAAGCAAATTTTCTGCCTGCGCGGCATAACCGGCTTTTTGCATCAGTTTTGCCGCGCTTTCCTTCTGCCACGACGTGCCGCCCGAACGGCCATAGCGAAACAGTTTGCCAAAGTCCGGTTCTGCGACCATCTTTTTCATCTGCGCCACAACTTCCTCATGCATTGCCGTTTCACAAAATACCGAGCCCAGTTCAATTACTCCATCGCCTTCGTCATGCAGCAGATATGAATTCGCCGCCGCATCCGACGCAACGAAGGTTCCGTTGCCGATCGTCGCGCAAATCAAGCCTTTTTGTTCGCATAGCTTGAACGCGCGCGAAACCGTACTTACATTGATTTCAAGAAAATCAGCCAATTCGCGCTGCGGCGGCAGGCGAGTGCCGGGCGTCAGCAGACCATTTTTAATATCGCTTTCCAAACGTTCGGCGATTGCCTTGTAAAGCGGTCCTTTTGCCTGCCTGAAATCAGGCGTCCAACTCATCGGATAATCGGTAAAGGAGTTAACCGGCATCCCACATCACCCCAAACATTGTTTTGCATACAATTATCTCATTGCATGCATTCGCTCGTCAATGCTATAATCCTATACACAACAACCATGTAAGTCAAGAATTTTCCATCGTGTTGTAAATCACAGTTTGCAAGGAGAGGTTATCCGTGAATATCGAAAAAGCAATTTGCAAAGTGGAACCGGTCTGGAGTGCCGGTGAATTTGGCCAGGGCATCCTGGCAAGCGGTCCGATCCTTCTCGGCGTGGTTCCGTTCGGTGTTACCTGCGGCATCATGGGTCTGACCGCCGGTCTGACAGGCTTGGAAACCGTTTTGATGTCATTGCTGGTCTTCGCCGGCTCGAGCCAGTTCATCGCGATTACGATGCTGGGCGCCGGAATCATGAGTTGGAGCGCCCTCGTCCTTACGACGCTGCTCGTCAACCTGCGTCATCTCCTGATGGGCGCTTCACTGGCGCAATATATCGTGAAGCAGTCGCCAATCCGCCAAGTGCTCTTGTCTTTTTTATTGACGGATGAAGCCTACGCGTTGACGGTCAGCCGCATTTATCAACACGGCTACAGCGCCGCGTACCATTTTGGCGTCAGTCTCAGTCTTTATTTCACTTGGGCACTATCCACCCTTGCCGGAGTTTTACTCGGCAGCTACATTCCCGATCCGCTGGCCTTCGGTCTCGATTTCGCGATGCCGGCCACCTTTTTAGTCCTGCTCTTCCCACGCATCACAGACCGGATCAGTCTGATCGTCGTCATCGTTTCCGCTCTTATCGCTGTTTTCGGAGCCGCCTATCTGCCGGGAAAATGGTATATCATCGCAGCTTGTTTCGGCGCGGTTCTCGTCGGCGGGCTGTTGGAAGGAGCGAAAGCAAATGCGCACTGAAATTCTCTTAATCATCCTCGGCATGGCGCTGGTCACCTTTGCCACGCGCTTCAGTTGTGTGGCGCTCTTTCAAAAAACAGGCATGCCCGCCTGGCTGGAACGCTGGCTCAAGCACATTCCAAGTGCGGTTCTGACCGCATTGATTGTTCCGGCGCTGCTCCTGCCCAAAGGACAGATTGACGTATCGCTTGGCAATCATTATCTCTTGGCCGGAATCGTTGCCGCCATTGTCGCCTACAAGAGCCGCAACATCGTCGCCACACTGCTGCTCGGCATGGGAACGATGCTGGCGCTGCACTTTGTCTGATAAAATACAAAACTAGCAAAGCAATGAGCAGCACGCAAATCGCGTACTGCTCATTTTTATTGCAGCCTGTGAAATCAAAATTGCATTGCATAGGTGTTTTCCATGATCCGGATCATCCGGTACAACATTTCATTATACGGCGTCGACACGCCCACTTTTTTTCCTTCGCGACAGACGGCCCCGTTAATGTATTCGACTTCGGTCATCTTTTTATTTTTCATATCCTGCGCCGTAAAAGGAAGATGCGCATAGAGTTCAGGATTGATCGGCGTTTTGCCGCCGTTGACGCAAAGTTCGTCTTCCGTAAATGCAATGCCTTTCGCCTTAGCGACTGCAATGACTTCGTCTCTTACCATTTTCATCAATTCTTCTGTTCCTTCTGCGCCAAGCGCCTGCCCCATCGTTAAGCGCAGCAAACCAAAAATGACATTCGTTGCATTATTTCTTAACTTCAGCCAAATTTCATTTTCAATGTCCTCGCGCAAAATCACTTTGATTTTGCTTTTTTCAAAATAAGCCGCTATCTTTTTCATATCATCCTTTATTATTTTTTGCGTAGGACCAAAACAAATTTTTGAATTCGGTCCAATCAAACCTTGCACATGACCCGGCGCCAACATTTTTCCGGCGAATTCCAAAATGCCATGTAGAATCTTATCCCGCTTATAATATTTTTCCAAGACTTCCACATTGCCAATGCCGTTTTGCAACGTCATCACATAACTGTTCTCATCCGCCAAGCATTGTGCACTATGCGCCGCCGCTTCGCTATGATAGCCTTTGACCAAAAAAAGAATTACATCCATTTTATCCTTTATCTCGTCCGGCGAGCACACGGCATTTACAGCGACCTTTTCTTCCACGCCGTTAATGGTCACTTTCAAGCCGTTCGTCCGTACAGCATTGGTAATTTCCTGGTTGGGATCGATCAGCCACACTTGTGCGCCGCCTTTTAGCAAGGCGGCCCCCATCAGACTGCCCATCACTCCGGCTCCGACAATCGCAAATTTCATCATTCTCGCTCCTCTTCTCTCTTTCAATTTATTGCACTTGATTGGCCAGTGCGATCCGGTTTTTGAAATAATGGATGACCGATGAGAGAATGACCACCGATAAAATCGAATACATTCCCTTCACAGGTCCAATGGACCAAACGCCGAACAACACGATGACCGAGTCGGTAATAAAGGTGACTTTTCCAGGATTCCAGCCCCATTTTTTCTGCAAGTACAAGACCAGCACGTTGACGCCGCCGAGCGAAGAACGGTTTAAAAAGAGAACCGACAGTCCAAGCCCCAACAAACCTCCGCCCAATACAGCGCCAATATAATCAGGAAGGATAAAATCCGGCAGCCAAGAATTGCAAGCAGACATGGCCGAAAGCAACGCCGCCGCAAAAAAGGTAGCAAGCGTAAATTCCCAGCCCATACGCAAAGATAAAACGGCACGCTTACGAGCAATAATGCAATCGAGAACGGCATGCCGGATACATACGCCACCCCCAGCGCAATCCCGGTCGTTCCTCCGGTAACAAGATGCGCATGACTTAAGATGATGACGCTGGCACAGACAATCAGACAAGCAAAAATTATGTTTATTATCTTGCGCAAATGGTTTTCCTCCTTTTCGATATTACCACTATGATATAGTCTCCACTTACTGGATAGTCAACGATAATTTTCATCAGCGAAAAATTTATAATTTGTTTAATCTTTATTCGCCTTCCATCTGCTACAATTTAACTGTAACCGAAAATTCGAAAAGGAGACTGCAATTATGAAAACAAAACTCTTCAGTCTGATCGCCGGTTTGCTCTTGTTTCTGCTTCCCGTTAGTTGCCAAGCCGCCGACTACAGCAACTACCTCACGGTCAACGAGGTGCAACTCATCACCGGCCTGTCTGATCTGACGCTGAAGTCCATCGACGCGAAAAAAAGCGGCGAAGCCGCCGATCTTACCTACTTAACCGCCAATGGCCTGCCCGTGATGATGGTTCAAATTTTAAACGGCAGCGACTACGAACG
The DNA here is from genome assembly GCF_030542965.1 of Azotosporobacter soli. Lineage (NCBI taxonomy): Bacteria > Bacillati > Bacillota > Negativicutes > Selenomonadales > Sporomusaceae > Azotosporobacter > Azotosporobacter soli. Next base: position 1,989 of record NZ_JAUAOA010000014.1, on the reverse strand, counting down.
TTATTACAGCGATTTGCGCTGCCAGGACTACCGCGCAATGGACTATGCGTTTTGGGGACCTAAGGACGCTACGCCGGACAATCCTCCTACGCTGCTCGCATTTCGCAAAAATGACGTCCTGATCGTGATCGGCAGCGGACTCAACGCCGACAACCAGCCTTTTCTAAAAAATTATATGTTTGAAAAAGCAGCCAACCTTATCGCGTCACGTTTATAAAGAAAAACCGAGGAATCCTATTGTAAGGATCACCTCGGTTTTTTCTTTGCTATTTTGCTTCTTCTTTTTTATTCAGTACTCCGGTTTCAATCAATTGCTGGATGATATTTTCCTGTATCGCCAACGATTGAATAAAGCCTTCGAGCGGCATGATAATCCGCTTACTCACATCAACCACCGTTTGCCCATCCTCACTTTTAAGATGCGGCTGCAGCGTCATCAGGTCAATTCGCACCAAATTCCCCGTGACATGAACGGCGCTAACGCCATCCGCAAAAACTTCTTGTTGCATAGTACTCTCCTTTTATGGTCAATGATCTTTAGTGGTTTGTATTGACGCCTTTGCCGATAATCGTCAACGGCAAATACCCTATAACTGTTTTGTCCAGTTGGCTGATAGCCGAATTCAAATAACCATGGCGTAAGCCAAAATTGCCGCTTGTTCCGGTTGCGACTCCGGCATCCGTGCGCTCAGCGCTGAGCCGCGCTACATTATATGGCTCTTGCACCTTCTGCTGCGATACCGTCAAAATGCCGTTTGCATATGAAATCGTGTAGTTGTTTGAAGCAAGATTTCCATTCAGACCGATTGTATAGTTGCCCTGCGGCGACGAAGCCGTCGCTGTTGTATTATAAGTTAAAGTTCCCGAAAAATCGGCCACTGTATCGCCCGTCGCCAAACCGCCGTATGTGGCGCTAAACGCCGGATTTGCAGCGCCTTCAATCTTGGCAATATCGTTCGCTTTGACGGTCAGTACAGCAGGCGTAATATTGGCGGTCGTCGTAGCCGTGCTGTTGGCCAACGTATAATTGCCCGCGTCACTGCCGCCGGTAATCGACATGCCGCTTACGTTCACGGTCTTATTCGCACCCGCATTTTTATCAACAAACGCGGCCGTTCCTCCAAGCGTCAGGTTGTCGCCGGCCAACCAGCCATCGTAGGTTACGTTGGCATTGGTTGTTCCGTTGTAAACTCGGTCAACTCCCGTTGCCGTTGCTGTCAATGACGCTTTGGCAATGTTGGCAGTCGTCGTGGTTGTACTGTTTGCCAGCGTATAGTTGCCCGCGTCACTACCGCCGGTGATCGACATGCCGCTTACATTCACGGTCTTATTCGCGCCCGCATTTTTATCGGCAAAGGCGGCCGTGCCGCTAAGCGTCAGGTTGTCGCCGGCCACCCAGCCGCCGTAACTCACGTTGGCATTGGTCGTTCCATTATAACCCCGGTCAATCCCTGTTGCCGTCGCCGTTAGCGACGCTTTGCTAATGTTGGCGATCGTCGTAGCCGTGCTGTTGGCCAGCGTATAATTGCCCGCGTCACTGCCGCCGGTAATCGACATGCCGCTTACGTTCACGGTCTTATTCGCACCCGCATTTTTATCAACAAACGCGGCCGTTCCTCCAAGCGTCAGGTTGTCGCCGGCCAACCAGCCATCGTAGGTTACGTTGGCATTGGTTGTTCCGTTGTAAACTCGGTCAACTCCCGTTGCCGTTGCTGTCAATGACGCTTTGGCAATGTTGGCAGTCGTCGTGGTTGTACTGTTTGCCAGCGTATAGTTGCCCGCGTCACTACCGCCGGTGATCGACATGCCGCTTACATTCACGGTCTTATTCGCGCCCGCATTTTTATCGGCAAAGGCGGCCGTGCCGCTAAGCGTCAGGTTGTCGCCGGCCACCCAGCCGCCGTAACTCACGTTGGCATTGGTCGTTCCATTATAACCCCGGTCAATCCCTGTTGCCGTCGCCGTTAGCGACGCTTTGCTAATGTTGGC